>JAIEQM010000085.1 GCA_019747705.1 Chitinophagaceae bacterium
GAAACCGCCGTACACGCAAGTACATACGGTGGTGTGAGAGGGCGGCAAAGTTTAATATCTTTGCCCCCTACTCAATTGGAAAGCTGCCCCGCAATATGGTGACAGAGTTGAGAAAATGGCGGGGCAGCTTGGTTGTATTGCTATTGATAATTGAATGATTATTTGAGTTTATTTTTCTTCAGTAATTCTCTCACAAAGTTCGCCATTTGTCTCCGTGGCGGCAATGAAATTCCGGCATAAAAAAAACTGCTCCCACATTGCTATAGATACTACTTATTCCGTTGCTTCATTGCCTTGGTCGCCAAAAGGCGGTGATAGTTCCATAATTAATTTTTAAAAATTTAAAATGAAAAGTTATGGAACAGTTAGCAATGCAATTCCCCGAATGGACAAGAGTGGCGGAAGTAGAATTGATTTATAAAACAAAAGTGAAGGCTTCTGAACGGCCAAAGATTAGCAACGTTAAAGATTGTTATAACCTGCTAAGGGAATTATGGAATGAAAATACCATTGAGATGCAGGAAGAATTTAAAGTGATGCTATTGAACAGAGGTAACAAAGTGATTGGCATTTATGAAGTTTCCGCAGGCGGTATTACAGGTACAGTGGCAGACCCAAGATTAATATTAGCGGCTGCAATTAAATCACTTGCTGTAAGTATTATTTTATGCCACAATCATCCCAGTGGAAATTTAAAACCAAGCCGGGCAGATGAGGAACTAACACAAAAGATAAAAGCTGCCGCTGCTTATCATGATATCAGAGTGATAGACCATATCATCATCACCAGTGAAAGCTATTATAGCTTTGCTGATGAGGGGCTGTTATAAGCCTCTAAATCATTCTCATTCACTTCTTTACCTAAAATTTGTTATTTTCGGGTATGACCTTTGAGGAAATTCTTTTACATTTTAAAACGGCAAAACCCTTGTTGCTCTTAAGGGCAAAAAATGCTGCGTTTATTATTTCCTTTTTTCAAAAGGTTTTTTCAGATGCTAATATAACCACCATTACAAACAGCGAATTGCGAAGTAAACTGGAAGGTTACATGGAAGAATTATCCTATGAAGAAAAAGATGAAGAACTGGAAGCCGGAACTTTATTTGACGATTTTTCTGTAAGGGCTGCACAGTATATTGAAAAATGGAGTAACAGCGGCTTCCTTTCAAAATACCCAAACGATGAAGGTGAAGACTTGCATGAATTAACTCCTGATACCATTAAAGCTTTAAAATGGATTGCTGATTTGGAACG
This sequence comes from Chitinophagaceae bacterium, assembly GCA_019747705.1. GTDB lineage: Bacteria > Bacteroidota > Bacteroidia > Chitinophagales > Chitinophagaceae > Lacibacter. Next base: position 1,255 of record JAIEQM010000085.1, read on the forward strand.
AAGGGAACATGTTGGTACCAACAGCCGTTTTAAAGATATTTTTTTTAAGCTTCAAAAAATGATTGAGCAGACCAACGAAGATGCAGAAGCAAGAATAGAAGAATTACAAAAGAAAAAATGGGCTATTGAAGATGAGATAAACCTGTTAAAATCCGGGAAGAAACCTTCAGTGTTTGATGAAACAGAGGTTAAAGAACAGTTTTACGACTTAAATAAAATGGCAAGAGAACTGCTTGCAGATTTTAGCGAAGTAGAACAAAACTTTGAACAGATAAGAAAGGATATTCAACGGAAATACACTGAAAAAGATGTAGCTAAAGGAACATTATTGGTATTTGCGCTGGATGCCCTTGATGATATTGACCAGAAGCCACAAGGAAAAAGTTTTAAAGCATTTTGGGAATTTTTGATGGATGAAAGAAGGCAGCAGGAATTTACACAACTTACCGAAAGGCTTTACCATCTTTTAAATGAACACAATATTGATTATAATAACGATAGATTTTTAAAACATCTTAAACGCTACCTGCATGTTTCTGGTCGCAAAGTGATTGACTCCAACCGGAAATTAAGTGAAAAAATAAGCCGGGTGCTTTCTGAAAAAAACCTTTTAGAAAGAAGAAGGGCAATGGAATTGATTGGCGATATAAGGCAAATGGCTTATTCCCTTATTGAAACAAAAATAAAGGAAGATGATTTTATAGTGATTGAGGATGAGCCTTACATTAATCTTTTTGACAGATGGGAGCCCGGTGAGGAGAAAGACGATATTGCCGGTATTTTATTCCCTGATGGTACCGGGGAAGATGGAGATGCAGATTTTAAATTACTATTTGACCAGTTTACAATTGACAGAAAGAAGTTATTGCAAAGAATTGATACTATGCTGGAAGAAAAAACCCAGGTTACATTGAAAGAAATCATTGATGAATATGGAATTGAAAATGGGCTGAGTGAAATAGTGGGTTATTTTTCGATAGCCACATCAAGTACTCACCATATAATAATAGAAGAAGCAAAAGAGCCAATTTTAATTGGTGAAAGAAAAGTAAATGTGCCAATGATAATTTATACACGGCCAACAACAATCTAATATGGAAACAAAAATTGCAAGGGCACCATTTGCCGCAGTTATTATTAAATTATTGCAAGGGCCGGTTTATGCAGATGATAAAAACATTTGGCGGGAATTATTGGGCTGGCAGTCAGCAATACAGGAATACTTTGGTAAAATAGGTATAGAGCTTATCATTAATGAGCAAGATGGTTTTGCAAGGGTTATGCAACCAGAAACTGATGAAAATGATGATAACCCATTGCCACGACTTATGAAAAAGCAAACGTTGAATTATGAGGCTACATTGCTTGCTGTAATGCTGAGGGAAGGGCTTGAAGAGTTTGATGTTAAAAGTGATGGAACAAAATTCTATCTCACACAAAAAGAAATAAAGGAACGGATAGAATTATTTTCTAAAGAGCAAACTAATAAAAGCAAATTATGGAAAGACCTATCAAAACCAATAACCAGTTTACTAAACATCGGCATATTGAAGCTGAACAGGGAAGATGGTGTCAATAAGGATAATAATCAGTATGAAATAAAAAGAATTATCAAAGCCTTTATCAGCAATGATAGGCTTGAAGAAATAAAGAATAAGTTAAGCAACTATGTCAACACTATTCAGCAGCAATAATTCAGACAATGGATACCGGCTTAGATACCTTGAGGTGTTTAACTGGGGTACATTCAATGGCAAGGTATATAAACTACAGCCCGATGGACGTACTTCACTTCTTACAGGTGCAAACGGCAGCGGTAAAACAACGTTGATTGATGCATTGCTTACTATACTTGTACCCACTAATAAAAGGTTTTATAATCAGTCTTCTGGTGCTGAATCCAAAAAAGAACGGGATGAAAATTCTTATTTCTGGGGCTATCATGGTAAAATATTTTCGGAAGCCGAAGATAAATCAAAGACAGAACAGTTGCGTACCAAAGCGGATAATCCTTATTCCGTTTTACTTGCCTGTTTTCAAAACTCCGGCACACAACATACGATTACATTGGTACAGGTTAGATGGTTTAATAATGGTGGGCTACAAAAGTTATTTATTGTTTCACCCTATTTACTGAATATAAATGAACACTTTGGTAAAGACCATTTTGACTTCAGAGGCGACTGGAAAAAGAAACTTGTAAAACAATATCCAAAAACAGAAGTTTATAACAGCTTTAAAGAATATTCGGCAAGGTTCAGTGAACTGTTTGGTTTAAGAGACAAAGCCCTTTCACTTTTCAGCCAGACAGTAGGTATTAAAGTATTGGGTGATTTAACCAATTTTATACGGCAGGAAATGCTGGAAGAGGCGGATGCAGAAGAACAATTTAAAAGCCTCTATAACCATTACAGCGATTTATTAATCAGCCACAAGGCGATACAAAAAGACGAAAAACAGCTTGAACTTTTACAGCCTGTAATAGAAAACAAATTAAGGCTAACAGAGCTTCGAAATAAAAAAGAAAAGCTGGATTTTATAGAAGAACAAATGCCTTTTTATTTAGGAAAAATTGAGTATGGATTATTAGAAAAAGATGTCGAAAGGCTTGAACTGGATATTGAAATTGCCACTAAGGATAAAGAGTTAGTTTCTGCTTCTATAGATAATCTTGATAAAGAAAAAGAACAGCTTATTACCCAAAGGGCTGCACTCAATATTGACAGCCAGGTTTCTTTGCTAAATAAAGATATTGACAGCGAAACAGAAAAACGAAATCGTAAAAGTGCTGAGAATGCCCGGTATATGCAATTCTGTGAACAGCTAAAGCTCGATACCGATATTGATGCAAGTGTATTCAGAAATAATTATAATAAAACCCTTGAGTTAAACACATCAGTTCCAGCAGAAGCAGAAAAGCTTGCTGAAAGGAAATTGAGACTAAAAATTGAACAGGAAAGTGTAGGTAACAAAATTGAAAGCCTGCAACAGCAAATTACATCGCTTTTGTCACGAAAAAACAGAATTCCAGACGACCTTATTAATGCAAGAAAAAGATTAGTTGATATTCTGGAAACAACTGAGGATGAAATTCCATTTGCGGGTGAATTAATCAAAGTAAAAACATCTGAACAGCTTTGGGAAGATTCAATTGAAAAACTATTGCATAATTTCTCTATGCAGCTTCTGGTTCCTGAAAAATTCAGTAAAGCTGCAAACCAATTTATTTACAATAATGATATGCAGACAAGGCTGGTATATAATAAAATTGAACGAAGGCCTTCCAATAGTATTGTACGCTGGCCAACAGAAAACGATGCTTTAGTAAATAAACTTGAATTAAAGGAATCAGAACACACAAAATGGCTTGAAACGACTTTGCTTGACAGGTTTAATTATTATTGCACGGATGATTTGGAAGTGTTTTACGGTTCGTCAAAAGCAATTACTTCAAATGGGTTGATGAGAAATGTAAACAGGCATGAAAAAGACGACAGGCCCGGAAGATGGAATAAATCGAAATACAGGTTGGGATGGGATAATAAGGCTACCATTCAATACCTGCAACAGCAAAAATATAATGAAGAAAAGCTTCATGCTAAACTGTCGGATGAAATTAAAGAATTAATACCGCTTTTAGCTGCTTTGCAGTCAAAAGCACAAACCATTTCTAATCTCATACAGATAAAAAATTATGATGATATAAATTCGGCTCAACATGCTGAAAGGATTAACGCATTGAACAAACAGGTGCAGGATTTAAAAAAATCTAATGATGCCTACGAGTTAATCATCAATCAAATAAAAGAAGTAGAAAAGCAACTGCAGGCCGGGAAAGAGAAAAGAGATGGGCTGATAACAAAAATCAGTAAACTCGACGATGAATATAACAGCAAGAACCTTCGTAAGCTAAAACTAATGTTTGATGAATTGCATGCAGCAGGTGAACAGGCAATTATTGAATTTTTAAATGAAGAAGAAATTGCCTCATCCGGCATTCAAACATTGGTACAATTTGATAGCATGATGGTGCAGGCTGCAACTAAATTAAAAGCAATGCAAAAAACAGCAGGCAATGCAGTTAATAAACTCGAACTTGATACCACCACATTAATTGCTGCCTTTAAAAACCCGGGAGAAAAAATCACCAATGAATTTGCAAACTGGAGCGGTGATGTAATGAATATAAAAGCAGACCTGACAGGTCTTGATGATTTGGAAGATTTGTATAAAACTATACAAACACAACGGCTGGTTGAGCATAAACGAAGGTTCCGTGACTATATGGATAAAAGTATGCTTGATGCACTTACCAGTTACAGGGCATGGCTCAATAACGAACTGAGTAAAATTGAGGATATGATTGAAGAGTTGAATGTGCCACTTAAGAAAATAACTTTCAACCGAAATCCTGATACTTACCTTCAGTTGGAATGTCGTCAGTTAAGGGGTGAAAATGAAATAAATATTTTCAGGGGTCAGTTAAATAGTGCCATACCCAATACGCTGGATTTTGCTATTCAAAAAGATGAAAATTACCGGCAAGAAGTATTCAATAAAATAAAAGAGTTAATTACTGAATTGCAGAAAGAAGAAACCTGGCGAAAGAAAGTAACAGATGTAAGAAACTGGCTTGTGTTTAGTGCCAGAGAATATTCTGCTGTAGAGAATAAGGCCGGGCAATACCATGATAACACTGCCAGCTATTCAGGGGGACAAAAAGCACAATTTACTTATGCGATTTTAGGTGCGGCCATTGCCCACCAGTTTGGCATTTTTCAGCAGGGTAAACAGCATAAGAGTCTTCGCTTTATTACGGTTGATGAAGCCTTTAGCAAATTAGACCCGGAGAAAAGCCGGTTTCTGATGGAATTTTGCGCCCAGCTAAACCTTCAAATTTTAGTGGTTACTCCATTGGATAAAATCAATATTGCAGAACCTTATATTAGTGCTGTTCATTTTGTGGAAATTAGAAACAAGAAAAGCTCTGTACTGTATAATCTCACTATGGAACAGTATTATGAAAAGAAGGAAAGCTTTAAACAATTAGCCGAGACCAAAGAATGATTACTCCAAAAGAACTTTTTGAAAAATCAGAAAAGCAGTTTTTAAAAACTGTAAGTGCTGTGCTGAAGGGTGAAGAAATATTTCCATTAGTTATATCGGCCAACAAAAAAATTTCTGGCACAAGTTTCAGTGAATTGAAAAATGCTATTCTACCCTTGTACCAACATTCAAAAGAAGCAAAGGGTAAAGGATATACCATAGATTGGAGAGAGAAAACAATTGATGGTACGAAGCAAAAAATACCAGCCAAAATATATTTTGAAAATTTTAATGATTATCTTTTTTATACTAAAAAAATATCGGATTATTCAGCCATTCAAAATGCTTTTGACTTGCTTACAGAATCCTTTCCCACATTATCAGACTGGGCGAAAGATAATGTGCTGTTTTTACTAAATGAGGCCAATAATCTACCGGATTTGATAAAAGTTTGCAGCTATTTTAGTCAGAATAAGCCGCCACATAACTTATACTTAAGAGAACTGCCAATAGAAGTTCATTCAAAATTTATTGAAGACAATACTCCATCCCTGAAAAAGCTTTTAGAAAAGTTGTTGCAACCAGATTGGATTAATAAAAATGAAATAGATTTTTCAGGACGCTACTACGTCAAGAAACCTAATGTTTATGCCCAAATAAGAATATTAGATGAGAGCCTGAAACATGCCGTTGGGTTTGATGAATTAGCATTAACTATAGACGATTCTGCATTACTTAACTGGCAACCTGAGAAGGTATTTATTATTGAAAACAGGGCTTGTTTTTTTTCATTTCCTAAAGTAAAAAATGCAGTAGCTATATTTGGAGAAGGCTTTAAAAGCCGGGTTAGTAAACACATTCCCTGGCTGGCAAAGGCTGAATTATTTTGTTGGTTTGACCTTGATGCAGCAGGTTTTGAAATGCTTAATATTATCCGGCAGTATTACCCGGAAGCGAAAAGCTTTTTAATGGATAATAAAACCTATAATCAGTTCAGCCAGTTTTCGGTTACTTCTGCCTACAGGAAGCTCTCTCTGGAAAAGTTAAATGCCGATGAATCAAATCTGTACAATTTTTTGCAAACCAATAGTAAGAGATTAGAACAGGAAAGAATAACAAATAGCTATATTTTAGCAAAACTTAACCTCTAATTTTGAAAGCACTTACAAGTTATCTATTCCCAACTTCAATCCCAGCAAAACTCCCTTATCAGCTCCTTTATTCGTCTCCGGAACATCATACCAATTACCCTCTTTCGTCTTGTATAATTTGTAGTTTTCACCGGCAGAATTTGAAATAAAATATTCATCCAAAATAGCAACCACGGCACCCAAGCTATTGGCAATTTCTACCTGCTTTATTGTATAAGAAAATCTATTGTTATCATCCAAAATAATCTGCTTACTTGCTTCTCTTTTTATTTCCATTTCCATGTAGCGAAAATAATCATTCAGCCGTGAATGAAATATTATGTGTTGCCTGACTAAAAATTAGCCATGCAAATAACAATACTGGTACAGATTTTACACCTGTTTTACTATGAATTTGCAAGCGTATAAAATATTCTCAACAAATAAATTTTACAAGGGCTTAATGTGCCCGGTCTTGCACATGGCAAGATGTACAAACGTTATACGTTTGGGGCATCTTGCCCTTCACTCCGAAGTCGTTTCGGGGTATTGATACAGAAAACTTAAAATCATGAAGAAACAGGAAAGTGAAGTGAGGAATAAAATGGTAGTGGTAAGGATGAATGAAACTGAACTCAGTCAGCTTGCAAAATTCCAAAATAAAACTACCGAAAAAGATACCAGCAGTTACCTGCGGAAAGTGGCATTGCAAAAACCTGTTACCGTGAAGTACAGAAACGAAAGTGCTGATGATTTTTTAATGGACATGCTGAACATGAAAAAAGAACTCAATGCCATCGGCAATAATTTTAACCAGGCAGTACACAAACTGCACCTACTGGAAAAGATACCCGAGTTCAGGGCTTGGGTACAGCAGTATGATGGCTTACAAAAAGTATTAGTCAGCAAAGTGGAAGAAATAAAATTACGGATGAATCAACTCTATGAGCAATGGTTACAAAAATAACTACACCAAAATGTATTGAAGCTGCATTGAACTACAACGAAAAGAAAGTGCAAAAAGGAGTTGCCGTTTTCTTACAGGCGGCCAATTACTTAAACGAAGCAAAGAGTATGAATTTCTATCAAAAATTAAAAGGCTTTGAAAGATTGAACAGTTTGAATGAAAGAGCAACCACTAAAACACTCCATGTATCACTCAACTTTGACCCATCGGAAAAACTTGCTGAAAATAAACTGCTGCAGATTGCATCTGACTACATGGAAAAGATTGGATTTGGACAGCAGCCTTATTTGATTTACAAGCATGAAGATGCAGGGCATCCGCACATACACATTGTAAGCACTACGATTAAAAGTGATGGCAGCAGAATAAACACCCACAACATCGGAAGAAATCAATCTGAAAAAGCAAGAAAAGAAATTGAAAAATTGTATAGCTTGGTAAAGGCAGAAAGGCAGCAAGAATTATCGAAGCCCGGAATTAAACCGGTTGATGTCGTGAAAGCAGTCTATGGAAAGACAGAAACCAAACGTAGTATTTCAAATGTGGTAGGAGCAGTATTCAGTCAATATAAGTTTGCTTCCTTACCTGAATTTAATGCAGCATTAAAACAATTTAATGTGGTTGCAGACAGAGGCAAAGAAGACGGCAGGATTTACAAGAACCGTGGATTGATATATCGTATTCTGGATGCTACTGGAAATAAAGTGGGTGTACCCATTAAAGCAAGTTCTATTTCCTGCAAACCAATATTGAATAATCTTGAAAAGAAATTTACCGATAATGAAACTGCAAAAGAATCCCTTAAAACGTTTGTAAAAAACAAACTGGATGATTGTCTTTCACAATCACCTTCAACCATGAAAGAGTTAATGGAGCAATTGAAACAGAAAAATATTTACACAGTTCTTCGCCAAAATGCAGAAGGCAGATTGTATGGTATTACGTTTGTTGACAATCAAAACAAGGTTGTTTTTAATGGTAGTGATTTAGGCAAAGGTTATAGTGCTGCTGCCTTGCAAAGCAGGCTAGCAACAGGCAATGAAAAATTGCTAACACAAGATGAAACAAAAGACAGCAGTTCCTCAGGTGTAATACAGAAAGAAATGAACCAACAGAAGCAGCAAGAAAAAACAATTTCTTCCACTACCAAAACTGAAAGTCTATTGGATGTTCTGCTGTCAACTAAAGAACAATACGACAACACACCTAACAGTCTGCTTAAAAAGAAAAGGAAAAAGAAGAAACACAATTTGTAAAACATAAAATGATGTTATGTCACACACAGGAGAGAATGAACAGGGGCTGCGGAAAATTGTTGACCTGACAAGATTTGCCAGCATCTTTATTTTGCTGCTGCATTTTTATTATTACTGCTATGTAGCGTTTGAGCAATGGGAAATTAAATCCGTCATTACCGACAGGCTGATGCAAAATATTTCTAATACCGGTTTATTCCATAATCAACTTACATCAAAGTCTATGGCTTTGGGGCTGCTGATTATTTCACTATTTGGTGCACAAGGAAAAAAGGATGAAAAGATAAATTGGAAAAGTATTACTGCTTATTTACTGATTGGTTTGCTGCTTTATTTTTCAAGCCATCTTTTTTTAAAACTACAGTACGATGTGCAAACAGTCGCCATTGTTTACATGATTGCTGCGGGCATCGGCTTTTTACTGGTATTGGCCGGTGGCAACTTACTCAGCCGTTTAATCAAATTAAATTTAGGGGATGATGTATTCAATTCTCTCAACGAAACTTTTCCGCAGGAAGAAAGATTTATCTCCAATGAATATTCCATTAACCTGCCTGCCCGTTATAATCTGAAAGGAAGGTTGAGAAAAAGCTGGATAAATATTATCAATCCTTTTCGGGGTTTGTTGGTGATTGGTAGTCCCGGCGCCGGTAAAAGTTGGTTTGTGATTCAGCATGTCATCAAACAGCATATTGAAAAAGGCTTTGCCATGTTCGTTTATGATTTTAAATATGATGACCTGAGTAAAATTGTTTACAACTGGCTGCAGCAAAACAAACATAACTATTCGGTGAAGCCATCTTTCTATGTAATCAACTTTGATAACCTTTCTGTGTCACACCGCTGTAATCCGCTTGACCCAAACAGCATGAATGATATTACAGACGCAACAGAAAGTGCCAGAACGATTCTGTTAGGATTGAACCGGGAATGGATAAACAAGCAGGGTGATTTTTTTGTGGAATCACCCATCAATTTTGTTACGGCTGTTATTTGGTTTTTGCGAAAATATGCCGATGGAATATATTGCACACTGCCGCATGTAATAGAATTGATGCAGGCAGAATATGATGAACTGTTTCCGGTACTCAATACCCAACCCGAAATTGAAGTGCTGGTTAATCCTTTCATCACCGCATACCAAAATGATGCGATGGAACAATTGGAAGGCCAAGTAGCTTCTGCAAAAATTGGTATGGCAAGGCTTGCTGCGCCACAGTTGTATTGGGTATTATCCGGTAATGATTTTACGTTAGACATTAATAACCCCAGGCATCCAAAAATTGTTTGTGTGGGCAACAACCCTGAGAAGCAACAGATATACGGTGCTGTGTTATCATTGTATGTTTCCCGGTTGGTGCGGCAGGTAAATAAAAAGGGAATGCAGAAATGCAGTTTGGTATTTGATGAATTCCCTACTATTTATTTCAACAATATTGACAGCCTGATTGCAACTGCAAGAAGCAATAAAGTTGCTACTACATTAGCCATGCAGGATTTTAGTCAGCTAAAAAAAGATTATGGCCGTGAACAGGCTGATGTAATTGTAAACATCACCGGCAATATCATCAGCGGCCAGGTAATGGGTGAAACTTCTAAACTCTTAAGTGAACTTTTTGGAAAAATAATGCAGGACAGGCAAAGTGTTTCCATTAACCGTACCGATACTTCTATCAGCCACAGTAAACAATTAGATGCTGCCATACCTGCCAGTAAAATTGCTGCCCTTTCTTCCGGTGAGTTTGTAGGTATGGTGGCCGATGACCCTTTGGAAAAAATCAAACTAAAAATGTTTCATTCCGAAATTATCAACGACCATGAAAAACTAAATGCTGAAGTAAGTAATTACCGGGATATTCCTGTGGTCTCCAACGTTACCCAACAGCAGGTGCTGGATAATTATTACCAGGTGAGGATGGATATTAAAAAGTTGATTGGGGAGGAAGTGGGGAGGTTGAAGGAGGAGAAAGTGAATTGACTTAATCCTCATTTTTTTAACTAAACATCATATTTTTCTCTTTGCATCTTTTCCCATCCAATATAGTCAAGTGGGTCATTTATGAATTTTTGCCAGGCTGTATTGAGTGACACATAAATTTCGTTTTTCATATCACGGCTTGCTATTTGACATTTTATTGCTTTAGTGGCTTCAAAAGAAAGCATTGCACAGTGTTCTAATATATGTTTGGGGAATGCTAATTTAAAATTTGCTTCCATAGTCCCGCCACTAAGGTCCACATACATTTTCCAATGTTCTTTTATTGATTTTACTTCATCTTTAAAACCAATATGCTCTAATCCAAACAAAATGGTTTGCATTCTTGCATCATCTGCCAGATGTGAACTAACATAATATTCTGGAGTTTCGAATGGGTCATTTGCTCTTTTTACACATAAATGCAAATGTGCCCACGCATAAGCTGGCCCCAATGTATAAACACCAAACAAATCACAGAATAATTCAACTGACCAGCCTTCAATCCAGGAATCTGAGAATATCTCTAAACTCTTTATTTGTTGACCATTATTACGTTTCTGTTCTTTTATTTGGTCTTCAAAGTATTGTGCGGTGAATAAATTGAATTGACCTAATTTTTCTTGAAATTGCGTGATACTTGGATGATTTTTTATAGAAATTAAAGGATGGGCCAATTCATGGTATAAATCAGGCATATGCAAAAGAAATTCAGATTCAAGTAAGGGCACTCTCATGTGATTAAACTTCACGTCAATACAATAATAACTTTGCGAAAGCCGTGAAGCCACTGGAGAAAGTAAAGGGTAATTAATTTCTTTACAGACCTTATCAATTAAAAGTGTAAGTGTCTCATCTTCTTTTTCACATCTATGAAGTGAAGCGATAACATAATTTTCCAAATAATCAATTGCATAAACCAACTTCTGCAATGCTGTAAGCTTAAAAGGCAAATTTGAAGGTACTTGAAACTTGGGGTCTTTGTAAAGTCGTTCCAGTTCAGCAATATTCTTATCTAATTCATTAGTTGAAGTTGCGGCCAGTTGCTTAAAGCAATTTGGCAACTTATTGACTGGGATTTTTGTTTTCAGAGTTTTAACCCTCTCCAGCATTTCTAATATTGTTCCGTTTAAATACTTATTCATAGATTATCTAATTCCTTTCATTCTTGCATATGATTGAGCACATTGAAATTTCAAAACATCCATTAACGCTTCAATTTCCTTTAAAGTTTTAACATCTAAATCAGCGTTTTGAAGATGTGTAACAATATTCAATAGTTCTTTCTCCGTGTCTTTGCTTTTCTCTTTGTAAAATCTATTAAAGAATGAACGGAGTAATTGTGCTTCGGGGTCAGTTAATGACTTCTCAGAAAGCCTCTGAAAGAATTCTAGCACCTCCTCATTTGAGTAAGGCTTGCCAGTTTCCTTAGCATAGTTTACATCAATTAGGTAATTGTTCAACAAGTCAAGATAAGCCCTTGTTGAATGATAAATGTTTGAATTTAATCCGATGTTGCTCATATTATTTTAAGTTTAATTCTGTTTTTAAAATTTCTAATTGACGATATGCGTCTTCGTCATATTCGCTTGCCGCATCACTTAGTTTAATGTCGTTCATTTTAATCGTAATTGGAACTCTTGAACAATCATCAGGTTTTGTGAATGCTAAAGTTGTAAGTTTAAATAAATCACTAAGCAGTTCTTTCTTACTCATGTTGCCATAAGAAAATTTCACATTAAGCAAGTTTGAAGTTCCGCTATGTTGTGAAAATTCTTTCCCCGTTGAACATAAAAACGCTTCATCCTTAAAAAACACTGCAAATCCATTTGGTGGATTTTCAACAATGCTTCTTTGTTTTTCTTTGTCATAGTCTAATCCAAAAACTCTAACGGAATACAAAGATGATTTTGGAATTTCAAGAACATTCAATTCAGCATCAGGACTTAAATACAATTCATCTTTCAATTGTTGCAAACTTTGCAAAAGCCCTTCAAGTTCTGTATCAAAAAACAACCTTCCATCTCTATGAACTACAATTTTTTTAATAGTTGCTTTGGGGTCAATTTCAATTTCATTTTTCACAATTTTATATAGCCAAGATTTCAATTGACTTGCATCAAGTTTTTCTTTATTACTTGTTTCATCAGTTTCCGTTCTAATATTCCTCCCAAGTTTATCAATTATCGTAAACCCTGCCGTGTGATGCTTCACATCAATTCCAATTGTCAAGTCAGCATTCAGAGGTTCGTTCAATAAAAAAGGCCACTTGCTACAATTCAGTAAAATTTTATTTATTGCTACACCACGTACATAACCTTCAAGTTTTTTCTCTTTATCATTTTTGATATAGTATTGCGTCTTTCCATCAGCAGAATTTTTATATCCGAAGCATTCATTAATTGTATCATCGTGCATTACGGAACAATTCAATCCCACTTTTTTTAATTCCCGAATTATCAATGCACCCAACTTATCATGTTCTCTTTTGCCTTTCTTTTCCAAACGAGGAATCATAACAACCCCAAAACCTGGTAATGATTTTGAAAAAGTCGACCATACTGCATCTGCAATTTGTTTACCAACTTCTAAATAATCAGTGCCTTGCTTAAATTTATCTTCATAAACAATTAAGTCCGGATTGTATGTGTCAGACGGATACATCTTGTTGACAGTTTGTTTGAGCAACCTTATAAAAATTTCTCCTTTCGTGTCATTCACAGACCTTGGTAAGACAACAATTTGATTTGGCAGTGGGGTTTTAGAATAAAAGCCAATTTCAGAATTCATAAGTCGGTGCAACCTTGTCTTGGTAATCTTACTTGCTAAATTGAAATCATTTGGTTTAAAATCTTTTACAGATAAAATATTGCTGTTACCTAATTCAAATTCAGGAAACGAAAATATATTTTGAGGAGCTTCCAAAGTTTTATCAGACAACTTCAAAAATGATTTGCCATATCTAATTGAGTTGAAGCAATTCTTTTTGATATTCATTATTTCGGTGAAACGAATGTGAGGCGGAATAATTGATTTCCGATTTATAGCACCATTGTTTGTGTCTTGAAAATCCAAAACTTCATAACACAAACCTGATGGAGTTCTATTGTCCTTCATCTCACTTCCGTAATAAATTATAGTTGCACTATCTCTGGGCATATTTGCCAATTGTATTGAATGAGGTTTTGGAACAACATTTCTAACAAAATCAATTAATGGAACTCCTTCAATCTTAAATTCACCAACATTAAAATCATCCAACTCCATTGCTTTAATTTCATACCAGTCTTTGTATTGATAAATGAAAGTCCTCTCCTTATATCGCTTGTCAAACTCTGCTCTTGTAATGTAGTAAGGAAGAGGTTTTGCCGATGCAAACTTTCTTGTTGAATCAATAGAAACTCCAAAACCATTATCAGGTAACTCAATAACACGAAAAGTAAATCCTCGATAGATTGCAACCCCGTCTTGAATCTCAGGCGTTTTCAAAAAGAAAGGTTCACCAGTTCCAGGTTGCCACAAATTAGAATTCTTTTTTAGTTCTCCATTCAAATCAAACTGCAAAAATCTTAGACAGATTTTTTTCACGTCATCACTTGGATTTGCAAAGTCAATATCAAATATTTTGTCCGACAAATTAAAGTGTGGATATAGCCGACCACCGTCATACTCTGGATTTATTTTCTTTAAAATATCTGCGTCGTTTTTCACAATGAGTTTTGGTTCTCCTCCAATTTCAATAATTGTAACAGGGTGTCTTAAAGTGTTGCTAAACTTCTTTATCAAGAATTGCTTATTTTCTTGATAGTCTTTGCCCTTCGTTAATCCTTTGATGTCAAAAATTCTATACTGTGCTGATAGTTCAGATAGGTTTTCAATTTTGAAAATGTTTGTAATCTGTTTCATAGTTAATCTTCTTTACAAATTTTTTTGAATGGGCAGCTCCGACAATTATCCAAATTTGGAGTTTTTTCAAAGTTATCAATACTTAGTTCTTCAAATTTTTTGTGACAATTTTTTAAAATCAGTTTTTCAATACCTCCAGCTATATAGTCATTAATTCTCTCAACATAATCCTCCGTAACTGAATAATTGCGAATCTTATTTGTTAGCAACTGAAATTCAGAAAGCCGAATATCCGTCATTTTATACCCCTTGATATATTCTTCAAAGTCGCTGTGCGACCAACATGTGATAAGCGACTGAGCATAAATCAGTAATTGTTCTGTGTACGTCTTTGTATCTGAAGAATGTACTTTCCAATCATAAATATGCGGTGGCGCATCAGGATAAAATGCTATTAAATCAGGAACACCTCTTATTGTCGTATCATGTGAATCATATTGCAATGTTCGTTGAGTAATTAAATAATTTGCCTTTTTTAAATCAGCGATTAGTCCTTGGTTATTATAAAAATTGGTTAATGAAACAACAATCTCGTCCCATGCCTTTCTAAGCTTCGGCTTTAAGTCACCCGAAGGGTATTTAATGTCATACAATGGAGCATACTCATAATAATGCTCAGTCTTTTTCAGATTTGGTTCTTTATGACCTTCAGCAATTGCAAACTCATATCTTGCTTTAGTTATTTTCTTTGCATAGTCGATTACAGCATCATAAGAAAGAGTTTGTCTCTTTTGCATCTTAGGAATTACATACTTACTTAATGTGTAATCTACAATTTGTCCTCTCCAGGCATCAATTGTCTCCAGTTGAGATAAAAAATATACCTCTTGCCTGTAAATATTTTTAGGGCTTCTACTACTGAATTTCTTATCAAGAAACCACTTTCGTTCACATTTTTGGAACTCCTTAAAAGATGATATTGACCAAATCATTTTCTACGACTTCTAATAAATTTTAAATAATCAAGTAGCTCCATTTCTTCTTCCTTTGAGATTATTCCTATCCGATGTAAAACAGCATTTTCAGATTTCCGTGACTTTAGAGTATTATCTGGTTGAGGAACAGGATATCCAACTTTTTCCATTAGAACCTCATATTTAACACCATATAATCCGGCCAATTTATGTAGTGTGATTGGAGATGGCTGTTTAATTTTGCCCGACTCTAATTGGCTTAAATATGCATTTGATACATCGGTTTTCTTTTCAACTTCTCTAAGAGTAAACCCTTTGGACTCCCTTAACGCCTTGATGTATTCTCCGTAATTTTCCATGTATTAAAAATTGAGTTGCTAATTATATATAGCAAAGCTAAGTATTATTGCTTGACAAAACAAGCAAATTTTGCAAAAATTATTTTTTTAGCTCAAAAGGAGATTAAATCTTGAAAATTTCTTGCCGCCATTCTAACCAACCGATGAAAGGATTCAATTTTATTATTTCGCAACCTAACCATTCACTGTACATCCGAATATCTGTTGCCATCAACCGACCAACTTCACCTGTTAATATTCGAAACCGATACTTCGGAACCCACACTATATGATAATCGCACTTACAGACTACGTGAGACTGTTTCTTGTATTTGCTCATTCGGCAAATTTAATCATACGGCATAGCCCCGAGTACATTACCACCGCCAAAGGCGGTGGGTTTCTAAGTCAAACTAAAGCTGGTATCCACCTGCATTAAAATTTTGGTGGACAAGTTCAAAAAAATTACTTTTCTTTCTCATCTTCCACAATTTGTTTCAGTTCCTTTTCACTCGGCAAATTCACCAAATACTTGCTCACAAAAACCTGCTGAGGTAAACCCATGGCAGCATATTTTACCAATGCTTCATTTTTACCGCTGCATAAAATAATACCAATGGGTGGGTTATCGCCGTTGTGGCTTTCGTTTTCTTTATAATAGTTAAGGTACATATTCATTTGTCCGGCATCGGAGTGGTCAAACTCACCAATTTTTAAATCGAGCAGTACATGGCATTTTAAAATGCGGTGGTAAAATACCAGGTCAATGCGGTAATGTTTATTATCAAGCGTTATACGTTTTTGCCGGGCCTCAAAACAAAAGCCACGGCCCAACTCAATTAAAAAATGCTGCAGGTTGGTAATGATGCGTTCTTCCAGGTCGCTTTCGGTATAGGGAGCTTTATCTTCCAGGCCGAGAAATTCCAGCAGGTAGGTGTTACGAAATACGGCTTCTGGTAATAGGTCGTTTTTCTTACCAAAGTCTTGCAGAGTGGCGGCCTTGTCAGTACTAAGACCGGTTCTTTCATATAACAGGCTTTCAATAGCCCGTTTTAAGTCCTTTACCAGCCAGTTATTCTGCATGGTTTGTTGCTCATAAAATTGCCTCTTGTCGCCAGTATCAGTCTTTAACAGCTCTACAAAGTGAGAAAAGCTAAGATTGACTATCAAATGATTAATAAGGGTGCTATTGCGTTGCCGGGGCAATTTCGCAGACGGTATCTGCAATTTTTCAAGGCTTTGAAAATCAGCCAAATACAATTTTGCAGACGGCGTCTGCAAAATCTCAGGGTAAGCCCGGTAAAAGTCCCGGCAGAGGTACAGGTTTCTTTCCTGGAGGGATTTTATTCCGCTTTCCAGGAGTTTCTTGGCAATTTCTTTTAGCAATCTTGTTCCATAGTTTGCCCTGTCTTTACCTGATTGCTCATACTCCACAATGTAATAGCCAATAAGCCAGTTGCGGATAGTGAGGGAAGTATTAACCTGCTGCTGGGCTTTTTGCAGGAAATATTTATTTACATCAGAAATACTTCTGGCTAATTCTGCGAATGTATGTTTTGTAATTATCTTTTTTGTTTGCGTCATCGCTTAAAATTTTATTGAATGAATTCAGTTTCCGCTGCTTTCTCTTTAAATGAAGAAAGTCTTTTGGCAAATTCTTTCTTTACATCTTTATCAAAACTGTCTAAGTAATTTTCTGTTGTTTTTAAATCAGAATGTCCAAGTGCTTCCTGTATAAATTCTGTGCTGGCGCCGGACCGTTTCATGACTGTAGAAAAAGTATGCCTTGCCACATAAGCCGTTGCTTTTTTATCAATCCCCAAATTTTTAAAAATGCGTTTCATCCAGTCGTTGATAAAGCCAACAAAATTTTGTACGAGTTCGTATTGCCGTAGCGGAGATAATCCATGTTCAAGTACCGGGAACAAGTAATTACTGGGAGATTTATTTTTATTGCCCCACCGTTCAATTATCTCTTTCATGTCATCGGTAAGAAAAATGGTAATTGGTTTTGGATCACTGCGGAGTGAACGTTCTGTTTTTGACCGTTCAAATGTCAGATAGTCACTATCAATATTTTTATACTTCAGGTTGGCAATATCTTTTGGATTCATTCCATTACCAAAATAACTGAACAGCCAATAATCCCTTGCCTGTTGCTCACCCGGCAACTCAGGGTTACATTCATAGAAATATATTTTTTGAACCTCAGCCAGTTCAAGTGCTTTCTTTACATTCTTTGATGCGGGGATTCTGTATTTACGTTTGCCAAAAGGGTAACACTTTTCTCTTTTAATGATGCCGTCTTCTATTGCTTCATTAAAAATTGCCCGGAGTGGGCGCAGGTAGATGCCAATAGTGGTTTTAGAAATATCCTGGCTTTTCAGCCAGTTTTCATATTCTTTGAGGTAGGTGGCAGTGATAGTTGTAAAAGCCACATCGCCCCTGATTTTTTTTAATGATACATAACTGCAATGGTAACTGATAGCTGTACTGATTCTGCCTTCCCTGATTAGTTGCTTGATATATTTGAGATAGGAATAAGAGATGGCTCCGGGCTTGGTAACTGCTTCAAGAATTAGAGGAAACTTTTTGTAAAAAGCTGTGTAGTCAAATTCATCTCCATTTAAAATGGTAATTTCAGCTTGGAATTTCTTTGGCGAAAATTTGTATTTCCATTTATGAAATCCTTTTCAAAATCTGCAAAAGCAAAAGGCGCTAAATCTTTAACTGCATTTTCAGCGCTTCGTTCAATTTCTTTTAGCTTGTCTCTGATAGGCTGCAGTTCATTGCTGATTCTTGAAGCGGACAGTTTTTCCCATTCTTCTTTAGTAAGGTCGAAGATGGTTTGGTAATACTCCGGTACACGTTGAAAAGTAACCCTTAGTTTTACAGGATACTTGTCTGATTTTTTCATCCTTCGTGTATCAGGGATGATGGAAATTGTAGCTGACATAATTTATGATTTTTCGTTATCACCATTCATTCCCTCATCATAAATCACCAATGGATTTGCAAACAATTTGCAAACAAACGGCGGGTAAAACAGCATTTACTGTTATAAAGACAAATAAGCAATTTTTATGCAAAAAACTGAAATCAAACGATTTAGAGTAAAATCGGTTAAAGCAGAATAAAATGAGAAAAGAATATTTTCCAACTACGGATCAGAAGGTTTCAGGTTTGAATCCTGACGGAGTCACAAAAGATCAGCGCATTGCTGGTCTTTTTTTGTTTTAATCAGGTTTTATTCACTTTCAAATCATTTATTACTTTTAAACATCCGGCCGCATCAGTAAGTAAATTCAATCATTTTCCTGTCTTCAACAAATATGAACATTCAGTTTTTCTGTCCCCGCTGGGGAAACGAGTTACTAAGCTGGGATGCGTTTTGTAAAAAAGTAAAAGAAGCGGGGTATGATGGGGTGGAAGCAGGCATTCCTTTTGATGAACAGGAAAAGAAAAATATCAGCAGGTCTTTGAAGGAGAATGGTTTATTGCTCATTGGTCAGTATTTCCAGTCGTTTGAAAAAGAATGGGGGCAGCATGCTGCAGGTTATGAAAAGCAGTTGCGTAATCTTATTTCCATGCAGCCGGTGTTGATTGATGCACAAACAGGGAAAGATTATTACACACCGGCACAAAATAAACAACTGTTTGAGCTGGCTCATGCTTTATCAGTTGAAAGCGGCATTACCATTGCCCATGAAACACACCGTAACAAGGCTTTGTTTGCAGCGCATGTGGCAGAACATTTATTAAAAGAAAATCCGTATGTAAAAATCACTGCCGATTTTTCGCACTGGTGCTGTGTGGCAGAAAGTTTACTGGAAGATCAGCAGGAAGCTGTACAGCTTGCATGTGAACGGGCGGTGCATATACATGCAAGAGTGGGTTTTGCAGAAGGCCCGCAGGTAAACGATCCCCGTGCTGCCGAATGGAAATCAACAGTAGATGCTCATTTACAGTGGTGGGATGCCATCATCAGCAACCGTAAAAAAAGCGGCGCCAAGGTGATGACCATTACACCGGAGTTTGGCCCTGCACCTTACCTGCCTGCATTGCCGCATTCCATGGCACCGGTGGCCAACCAATGGGACATCAATGTGCACATGATGAAATTATTAAAACAACGATACGCTTAAATAACCAACCAGCATGCCTGCCATCATCAAAGATTTATCAGTAACACAAGGAGCTTCTTCTGTTACCTATAATCATTCATACATTTTTTTAATCAGCACCGTTGCTGCACTTGGCGGTTTATTATTTGGATTTGATACGGCCATCATCTCCGGCACTATTGCATTCATTCAACCCTACTTTCAACTGGATGATGTGGCATTGGGCTGGGCTGTGAGTTCCATTTTAATTGGCTGTGCTATAGGTGCAGCAGTTGCAGGAAAGCTAAGTGATGTATTGGGCAGAAAAAAAGTATTACTGCTTTGTGCCATCTTATTTGCTGTAACCGGTGTTGTTACCGGCTTTTCATCTTCACTTCTCATCTTCATTGCATTCCAAATGCTGGGCGGACTGGCTGTTGGTGCAGCAGCCATGGTGGCGCCTATGTACATTGCAGAAACAGCGCCTGCACATTTGCGTGGGAGGCTGGTATCAGTGTATCAACTGGCCATTGTATCCGGTATTTTATTAACGTATCTTTCTAATTATTTATTGGCCGATAGTGGTAAGGATGCATGGCGATGGATGTTTGCATCACAAACTGTACCCTCACTGCTGTTTATGATTTGTTTGTTTTTTGTTCCGGAAACACCACGCTGGCTGGTAAAGAATCATCAATTGGATGCTGCCAAAAAAATATTGCAAAAAGTGGGTGGTGATGAACATACGGAGGAAGAACTCGCCGCCATCGACAAAAGTTTTGAAGAACATCAACAGGTAAACTGGCGGAATTTATTATTGCCTCAGTATCGAAATGTATTACTCATTGGTATTATCATTGCCATCTTTCAGCAAATCACCGGTATCAACGCTATCTTATATTATGCACCTGAAATTTTTAAGCAAACCGGTGTTAACACCAGCGATGCATTACTGCAAACCATCGGCATTGGTGTTATCATGTTCCTGTTTACGTTTGTAGCCATTTGGCTGGTTGATAAAGCTAGCCGAAAAATATTATTGCTGTCAGGTTGCTTGGTGATGGCGTTTGCATTAATTGGTGTGGCGGCCTGTTTTTATTTTTCTTTCTTTGATTATTATCTCGTGCTCATTTGCATGATGCTGTACATCGTTGGCTTCTCCGCAAGTCTTGGTGCTGTTACATGGGTGATACTGTCAGAAATTTTTCCCAACAGCATCCGTGCAATGGCATTATCCTTCAGCACATTTATTTTATGGATGGCCGATTTTGCAGTAAGCTTTTTATTTCCCGTATCCAATAAACGACTGGGCGGCACTGCAACGCTTTTATTTTTTGCAGCCTTATGTTTCATTTATTTTGTTTACATCAAACTCAAAGTACCCGAAACAAAAAATAAAACACTGGAAGAGTTGGAAACAATGCTGGCACCATCCATTCATTAACGTTAAAACGATTGTTTTATGAATATCGAACATCAATTTGTCAAAAACGGTTCAGTAACAGAGGAGAACATCCGTTTTTATCATGACTATGGTTATTTGATTGCACCCGGTTTGGTATCGGCTGCAGATATTGCGGCATTAAAAAAAGATACAGCAAAGATTTTTCGTGGAGAATATGGAACTGTTGAAGGAATGTTGCCTGTGCAACCCGGCGAAACAGATGAAGACATTTTAAAGAAGTATGTTGCTATTCATTTTCCGCACAAACTATCACCCCACATTAAAAATTTTTTGGGCCACAAAGGAATTGTGGAAGTGTTGAAAGGAGTAGTGAGCCCCAATGTAAAATGTATGCAGAGCATGTTGTTTGTAAAAGCGCCGGGCAAAGCAGGGCAGGCATGGCACCAGGACGAATTTTATATTCCTACAAGAGATTGTTCGTTAATTGGCGCCTGGATAGCGGTGGATGATGCAACAATTGAAAATGGTTGCTTATGGATTATTCCCGGTACACATAAACCGGCATACATGATGCCACGTGTTGATTATAACGGAACAGAATATGCTGATGTGGATACGATTGATGTGAGCAGTTATCCAAAAGAAAAAATTATTCCTGTTGAAGTGAAAAGCGGCACTGTTGTTTTCTTCAATGGATATGTGCTGCATAGTTCACTACGCAATAAAACAACCAATAACTTCAGAACAGCGCTGGTGAATCATTACATGAGTGCAGAAAGGATGCTGCCGTGGGACCAGGATGGAAAACTTCCGCCAACAAATGATTTGCGTGATATTGTAATGGTGGCCGGCACCGATCCGTATGCATATAAAGGGATTAAAGAAGCGAACAAACCTTATCTGCGTACGGAAGTTTTGAATATTAAAAAAGATTGATAAGAATTGTATGAACCGGGAAGCAGTGCTGCTATTAAGCTTCTGTTGCGCCTGCCCGCTCGTAGCTTTAGCGAAGATGGGTCGCACTCCCGTCCAAACGGCGTTTGGCCGGGCAGACTTGTACTGCTGTAACTTTATTCAGCAAAGCAATATTCAGCAAGTATAGTTAATGTGCAGTTTGTTTTCTGTTCAGCTTTCAGTGCAATCATATAAATAACAAAAATTGTTTCATGTTATTATTAGGAATTGATATTGGTACTTCTTCCATCAAAGTTTCAGTAGTGGATGCTGCAACACATAACGTATTGGCATCTGCATCGCATCCTGAAACCGAAGCTCCCATACTTGCCATTCAACCCGGCTGGGCTGAACAAAATCCTGAACAGTGGTGGAAAGATTTACGGAATGCCCTTATCAAATGTCATGCATCAAAAAAATACAATCCAATTGATATTGCCGCTATTGGCATAGCTTATCAAATGCACGGTTTGGTTTGTGTTGATAAACATCAGCAGTTACTGCGCAATGCCATTATTTGGTGCGACAGCCGTGCTGTGGAAATTGGCAACAACGCCTTTCATGAAATAGGAGAGGAAAAATGTTTATCACAATTGTTAAACTCTCCCGGAAATTTTACTGCTTCTAAATTAGCATGGGTAAAACAAAATGAGCCGGCTGTATATGAGCAAATTGATAAAGTAATGTTGCCCGGTGATTATATTGGTTTGAAGCTAACCGGTGCTATTGCAACAACCAACACCGGTTTATCAGAAGGAATTCTTTGGGATTTTGAAACCAATCAGTTATCAAAAACCATAACAGATTATTTTTCTTTTGATGAATCCTTGTTTCCAAACGTTCATGAAGTGTTTTCAACACATGGTATTCTTAGCCTGGAAGCTGCAAACGAACTGGCGTTAAAACCAGGCATACCCATTACTTACAAAGCAGGCGACCAGCCAAACAATGCTTTATCATTAAACGTATTGCAATCCGGTGAAGTGGCAGCAACAGCCGGAACTTCCGGTGTTATTTACGGAGTGAGTGATGTGCTGAAGTATGATATACATTCACGCATCAACAGCTTTGCACATGTAAATCATACCCATGCGCAAACAAGAATTGGAATTTTATTATGCATCAACGGCGCTGGAATTTTTAATAAATGGATAAAGAATATTACTGGTTCTCATCAAAGCTATGCAGCGTTAAATGAAATGGCAGCAACAGTTCAACCCGGCTCTGACGGATTAATAGCTTTGCCTTTTGGTAACGGCGAAGAGCGTATGCTCAATAACAAAATAACAGGCGCACAATTTTCAAATCTTGATTTTAACCGGCATACAACAGCACATTTACTAAGAGCAGTGCAGGAAGGAATTGTATTTGCTTTTCGGTATGGTTTGGATATCATGAAAGAAAATGGTGTAAATACAACCGTTATTCGTGCAGGGAATGCCAATTTATTCCTAAGCAACTTATTTACACAGGCATTTGCTGATGCAACCAATGTATCTGTTGAATTGCATAACGTTGATGGAAGTGTTGGCGCTGCCATTGGAGCCGGTATCGGGGCAGGCTATTATAAAAATGCTGCGGATGCATTTGCACAACAGCAACCGCTTACTGTTGTTGAACCCAAAAATCATTCATTATACAATCAATTGTATGCAAACTGGAAAACACAATTAGAACAGCAACTAGAATCATTCATCAACTAAAATTCAGTATATGGCAGCAGGTAAAAATCCATTTCAGCATATTCCTTCCATACAATATGAAGGAGTGAACACAGACAATCCATTAGCTTTTCGCTGGTATGATGCCAACAAAGTAGTGGCCGGTAAAACCATGAAAGAACATTTGCGTTTTGCCTGTGCTTACTGGCACAGCTTCTGCGGCAGTGGTGCAGATCCTTTTGGTGAACCTACCCATCTCTTTCCCTGGAATGAAACAACCAATGTGCTGAAACGTGCCAAACAGAAAGCAGATGCTGCTTTTGATTTTATGGGCAAACTGGGTTTGCCTTATTATTGTTTTCATGATGTGGATGTGGTGGACTATGGTAATGATGTAAATGAAAATGATAAACGTTTGCAAACAATGACCTCTTACTTAAAAGAAAAGCAGAATGAAACAGGAGTGAAATTATTATGGGGTACTGCTAATTTATTTTCAAACAAACGGTATATGAATGGCGCTGCCACCAATCCAGATTTTCATGTGCTGGCACATGCAGGCGCACAGGTAAAAGCAGCGCTGGATGCTACTATTGCACTGGGCGGGGAAAATTATGTATTCCGGGGTGGACGTGAAGGATATATGAGTTTGCTCAATACCAATATGAAACGGGAGAAAGAACATCTTGCAAAATTTTTACATACAGCAAAAGACTATGCCAGGAAAAATGGATTTAAAGGAACCTTTTTTATTGAACCCAAACCCTGTGAGCCCAGCAAACATCAATATGATTATGATTGCGAAACAGTAATTGGTTTTTTACGTCAATATGATTTGCTTGGTGATTTTAAACTGAATATCGAAGTGAATCATGCCACACTTGCAGGGCATACATTTACACATGAGTTGCAGGTAGCGGCAGATGCAGGATTGCTGGGGAGCATGGATGCCAACCGTGGCGATTATCAAAACGGATGGGATACCGACCAGTTTCCCAATGACATCAATGAGTTAACAGAAGCCTTGCTCATTATACTGGAAGCAGGTGGCTTTAAAGGAGGCGGTATCAACTTTGATGCAAAAATTCGCCGTAACTCAACAGATGCAGAAGATTTATTCTATGCACATATTGGCGGTATGGATGCTTTTGCAAGAGCGTTGATTACTGCAGATGCCATTCTCCAAAAATCTGAATATAAAAAATTACGTACGCAACGCTATGCTTCTTTTGACAGTGACAAGGGAAAAGAATATGAGCAGGGTAAATTATCATTGGAAGATTTAAGGGCATACGCAGTTGAACAGGGTGAACCTAAAATGACAAGCGGCAGACAGGAGTACATTGAAAATTTAATTAACAGGTATATTTAATTAACGTTTAAAAGGATTTCTATTCCGCACAAAACTGGCTATGCCCCAATTACCCACAAAAGACCATTTTCATACCATATCCGGGAACAAGCAGGTAACCTTACATTATCTTCAAAACGGGAATAATATGAAAGCTGCCATCACCAATTACGGTGCAAGAATGGTGAGTCTTTATGTACCCGGTAAAGAAAATGAAAGAATCAATGTTATACAGGGTTATCAAAACATTGAATCTTATATCAACGGAACAGAAACCTACTGCGGCGCCATTGTTGGCCGCTATGCCAACAGGATTGCAAACGGAAATTTTCAACTGGATGGTAAAAGTTATGAGCTCCACATCAACAACCCTCCCAATACATTACATGGCGGACCGTTTGGATTTCATACCAAAGTGTGGGATGTGGTTGCTGCAGATGAACATCAACTTGTGCTGGGTTTGTTTTCGCCAGACGGCGAAGAAGGTTATCCCGGTAACTTGCACGTAATGGTTGCTTATTCTTTAACAGACGATGATGAATTAAAAATAGAATTTAATGCAGTGAGTGATAAAAAGACGGTTCTTAATCTCTGCAATCATAATTACTGGAACCTGAACGGCGAAGAAAGCGGCACCATCTACAAACATGAACTGATGCTGATGGCAGTCAACTACACACCTGTTGATGCAACACTTATACCCGCCGGAGTTGCACCAGTATTGAAAACTCCTTTTGATTTTACAAGTCCTAAATCAATTGATAAAGATTTGCACGCTGCAGATTTGCAGTTACAATATGGCGGCGGCTATGACCATAATTTTGTTTTGGATAAAGGTGTAACAGAAACACCTGAAATGGCTGGATGGCTGAGGGGAAACCAGAGCGGTATAACAATGGAAATACATACAACCGAACCCGGCATACAGCTCTACACCGGAAATTTTTTACCCGGAACGAATAAGCTGATATCCGGTACGATGGATGATGCAGGTACTGCATTGTGTTTGGAAACGCAGCATTTTCCGGATAGTCCCAATCATCCTGAGTTTCCCACAACGGTGCTGGAAGCAGGAGAAGAGTTTAAGAGCACAACAGTTTATAAGTTTTTGAAAGGGGAGTGATGGTTAGATAGCTTGTAATAATGCCGGGAACTTACAAGTACAGCTATCTATACGTTTTTTATCAAGCCAGGAGGCGGGTTTTTAATAAATTTGTTGAAACAAGTTTGAACTATGACGCTCATTGCTATCCTGCTTCCCTGGCTTTCATTTTTTTTGCGTGGCAAAATATTTACCGGAATTATTTGTTTGATTTTACAGATTACAATTTTAGGATGGGTACCTGCCGCCATTTGGGCGGTAGTTTCATTGAATAATGCAAGGGCAGACAGGCGAACGGACAGAATCATAAAAGCTATGCAGGAAAAAAGATAGTTGTGTATTGAAAATTGCAGCAATTGAAATATTTATTTTAACGATATGGGATTAAGTATTCATTACTCCGGCCACATCAAAGATGTAAAACTTATTGATACACTTGTTGCAGAAACAGCGGATATCTGTAAATCACTTGATTGGAAATACAATATTCTCCACGATGAAGATATTGATGGTATTGTGTTTTCGCCGCCGGAAAGTGAGCCCGTGCATTTTACGTTTAATAAAGAAGGACGTTTGCTGCCGTTTACATCTTTGCTTACTAACTATTACATAGCATAGGCTACATTAGGTTCATGAAAAAAGGCTTTATTGAGGTCTGTGTTTTTTTGAATAT
>JAIEQM010000152.1 GCA_019747705.1 Chitinophagaceae bacterium
CGCTTTCGGGTAAAGTTGCATACTGCCAAAAGAAAGAATTTGGATGATCAATAATGAATAGCAGGATCGGGTTATGTAAAAAATAGGCCAACCCTGAAAAGAGCCGGCCGTTGCTAACCGGTGAAAAACACCTGTATCACAAAATAACAAATGGGTTCAATGTTTAACAATCGAATTTATTCTATCTGCATTTATTCTGAACAATCGATTTTGTTTTTCCTGTTTTGCTATTGAAAAAAGTGTTTACTTACCAGAGCACTTTCGGCTGTTTAAACATTTTAATCATTCTTCGTTATCGCTTAAACGTTTGTTTACTTTTTTGTTTAAGAAATAGGTACTCATTATTCTGCAAAACAACAAACCATGTAAATTATTTTCCAGAACACGTTATCTTTCAACTCCAGCTACCATTTCATGATTGCAGCACGCTCCCGTTCACTTGATGTTTTCCGTGGCATTACGGTTTGCTTTATGATTATTGTAAACATGCCCGGCAATTATTCCACTACTTATGCGCCGTTGCTTCATGCACACTGGCATGGGTTTACACCAACTGACCTGGTATTCCCTTCCTTTTTATTTGCAGTGGGTAACGCCATGAGTTTTGTAATGGTAAAATGGCGGCAGATGCTTCCGCAAAAAGTACTCTGGAAAATTTTGAAACGCACTTTTATTATTTTTCTCCTGGGTTATTTAATGTACTGGTTCCCTTTTTTCTATCATAATGCAAAAATGGAACTGATATTTTCCCCGTTTTCACATACAAGGGTGTTTGGTGTGCTGCAGCGTATTGCACTTTGTTTTATGCTGGCGGCGTTACTGCTTTACTATCTCAAACCCAAAACCACTTACATCATTGCCATCATTATTCTTCTTTTGTACTGGCTGGTGATGATGTTGTTTGGTGATGGTACTGATCCATTATCCATGCAGGGTAATGCTGGGTTTAAACTGGATATGTGGTTGCTGGGTGCTGATCACTTATATCATGGTGAAGGTGTTGCTTTTGATCCGGAAGGTTTGTTAAGCGCTTTCCCTGCAACTGTAAATGTGATTGCAGGTTTTTGGGTGGGTGAACATATACGCACAAAAGGACAGAGCTACGAAATGCTGAGTAAATTATTGCTGTTTGCTATTGGCTGTGTTGCCATCGGGTATGTATGGGATTGGTTTTTCCCTATCAATAAAAAACTATGGACCAGTTCCTATGTGTTTTACAGCGTGGGGTTGAGCAGCTCTGTTTTGGCGATGGTTATATTTATTATTGACTATTTAAAGAAAGACCGGTGGGCTTATTTCTTTGAAGTGTTCGGCAAAAACCCGTTGTTTATTTACCTGTTGTCAGAAGTAGTGGCTATACTCCTGTGGTTTATACCTGCTGCAATGCCCAATGGTAAACATGAAGCGTTGTATCAGCGCATTTATGATGTGGTGTTTCAACCTGCCGGTGTTTATTTTGGTTCATTCCTCTTTGCCATTATTTATATGTTGCTTACCTGGGCAGCGGGCTGGCTGCTGGATAAAAGAAAAATTTATTATAAGAGTTTAAATAAAACAAAACAGGTATCCGAGCAAAGAACTTATTCTTTCCAGTTAATAAGGCTGCTCTTATAAAAATTGATTCCTTTTGCGTTAAGGTAAGCGCCATGAAAAGCCAACCGGTTTTTATACTCCTCCCAGTTTCTGTTGGCTGCGGGCGACCATGCAATTTCAGCATAGCCGGGCAGGCGTGGAAAAACCATGTATTCAATATCCTTCATGGTTACAATGGTTTCCGTCCATAATGGCGCAATCATTCCTTTTATATCTTTTTGAGTAATACCATTTACAAGTGTTGCCGGGTTCCAGTTATATGCCTGGTCCAGTTCAATATAAGATGCCCGGTTGAGTCCCAGCTTGGTAGTGGAATCATACTGCATATCCATATACACTCTTTTTGCCGGGCTCATAATAATTGAAGCGCCCTGCTGCACTGCTTTAACAGGATTGGATGAATCACTCCAGTATTGAGCAATGGTATTGGGTTGCAATGTTGCATGAGCAATTTCATCCCATCCAATCACCTGCTTATTGTACTTTTTTACAATACCCTGCACACGGTTAATGAATTGCATATATTCCTCTTTAGGTGTTACCAAACTTTCATCACCGCCAATATGAATGTAAGGGCCGGGGGTAATGGCCGCAAGTTCTGCAAACACATTATCTATAAATGCATATACTTTTTCATTAGTGGTGCAAAGCGTACTGAAACCAACATCGGTACCCGTATATAATTTAGGGTTTGGGTCTTTTGGATTGCAGTTTAATTCAGGATAAGAAGCCAGTGCAGCATTGGTATGACCGGGCATATCAATTTCAGGAATCACAGTTATAAAACGGTCAGCAGCATACTGCACAATTTCTTTATATTGTTCCTGTGTATAAAACCCGCCTTTGCCACCTCCCACTTCTGTGCTGCCGCCAATCTCTGTAAGCTTGGGCCATTTTTTAATTTCAATGCGCCAGCCCTGGTCATCACTCAAATGCAGATGAAACGTATTCATTTTATAAGCAGAAAGAAAATCAACATATCGTTTCACATCTTCCACATCAAAGAAATGACGGGCCACATCCAGCATAGAACCTCTTATTGCATACTGCGGAAAATCTTTAATAGTACCTGCTGCAAGAAGCCACTCTTCATTTACCGTTTGTTTGGTTTCATTTACTGCAGGCAATAACTGCCGGATGGTTTGAATAGCATAAAAAATTCCTGCGGGCTGGTAAGCATTTACATAAACAGAGCTGTCTGTAATAATAATTTCATAACCTTCCGCTTTGAAAGAAGAATCGTTTACAAGGTTGAAATGAATACCGCTTTGCTGACGAACTCCGGCGCTTATTGAAACTGTACACATAGCAACCGGTCTTAGCAATTGCTTTAAATTATCTGCCAAACGAAGCAATACCGGATCATTTGCTGAAAGAAAAATAGTTTCTTTTTGTTTGATGTGATAAAATCCTGTTGCACGGTTTGCTAAAACCGGCTTTGGAATGAGGTTTTGAAAACTCAATTCAGCATTTTGTTCGTTTACGTTCTTCATTGTGCAGGATATAAAAGACAAACTTAAAATCATCAAATTAAGTACAGGCAGAAATCGTATCATATAAACGTTTTTAAGTTATAGTTACCGATGGGTTAATTCATGTTTCAATCTATTTACTGCTTTCACATATTCATACTGCAAATCTTCATGCAACCCTGCAATAGCCTTATCAATTTTTTTAATTTGATGCTGATAAATGTTCAGCAAAACCGGGTTATTGTTCACCGGCACCTTTAACTCCTTCATGCATTTGCAAAAATAAAGCAGCAGTTCAATTTCAACAGCAGCCAATGCGCTGTACCGGATGTATTTATTGGCCGAACGGAGTATTTTACGCAGTGTCTTTTTTACAAAGTAAACATTACTTTGATTAACCTCCCGGAACTGAAGCGCTATTTCCTGTTTTACACTTTCAATATACGCAACTGTATCATCTGCTTCAAATAATAAATAGGTGAGCAGCTCTTTATTTTCTTTTTTGAAACGTGCCAGCCGGAGGCAAAGTTCAACAAGTTTGGGTGCGGGCAAATGGGTTAGTTCCTGTTTCAGTTCACTAATGGAAGACGCTTTCATTTACAGATTCCTTGGTTGAATACACTTGCGTTTATAAAAAACTATTTGAGCAATAATATCTGACCAATATGATTGGCCAAATGATTGGTGCGGCTGATGATTACATTTAATTTATTACGGTGAGGCTGCTTTGCAAAATCCTCTTCTGATACTGCTGTGTGTTTATTAAACCATTCTTCAGCAGAGGATGATTGAAAGTGTGCGGACAGTTTTGCATTCACTGCCTGTAATTTTTCTTTGAGTTCTGCAACAGTTGGCATGCCAAGCCCTGATTTATCAGGATTTTTGATAAACACCTCTTCCAGTTCGGGAAACAAACGATCGCCAAAACCAAGCAGAGGTAACATGGAATCACTTACTGCAATTAGATGACCCAGCAGGTAAATGCCGGTGTTGCGGCCGGGGGTAATTTCTTTCATCAACTGTTCATCTGTGAGGTTATTAGTAAGATCAGTAAGATATTTATTTTGTGTATCCCATGCAGTGAGAATCATCTTCACTGCTAAATTGATTTGTGCGGTTGCTTCCATTTTTATTGATTGAACGATAAAGGTAAGAGATGGGGAATGATAAAACAGGGAATTCCTTTGTTTAAAAAACAAGGGTAAAAAGTACACGAAATAATTAATTAACATTCAGTAGATTTTTTTTATTAAATTCATCTTCTGAAAAAAATTGCATTGTATAACATTAAGGGAGGTGTGGGCAAAACCACCACCTCTGTAAACCTGGCCTGCATGCTGGCCAAGAGCGGCCTTAGTGTTTTGTTGTGGGATTTGGATCCTCAGGGCGGAAGCAGTTATTTCTTCAACCTGCAGAATAAAAACAATAACACACATTCCCGCCTGTTTGACCGCTATATAACCATTTACGATGTTATCCATTCTACTGACAGTTACCAGATTGATGTAATTGGTAATGATGCCCTGTTTTCTGATCAGTTTATGAACAAAGCATCTAAAATTACAGCGCTTAATTTTTTAAACCTTGAGCTGATAAAAGAAACACTCTATGAAGTAAAAGACGACTATGATATTTGTATTTTAGACTGCTCTCCCGGAAGATTCCTGTTGCACGAAAATATTTTTCATACATCTGATCTGTTACTCATACCCAATATTCCGGCGCCTCTTTCTGTTTATTGTAATGATATGCTGATGGATTCAATAGATCAGAAAAATATATTGCAAAACAAAACCCTTAGTTTTTACAACATGGTGCAGGCACATAAAAACCTGCATAAGCATTTTCTTGACAGAAGGAAAGAGGATGAAGCCCGTGTTCTTTACAATTACATCCCCTTTTATACTGAAATCGAATCAGTCACTCTCAGCAAAGAATCCATCTTTCATCAATTAAAAGAGTTTAAAACAAATATTTACTATCATAAGCTGTGGAGTGAAATATGTGAACGGATGAAATGGCCTGCATTACAGGTTTCCCAAACCCCTGTTATCGGAATGAATGAAGAAAAGCCTGCAGCATACCCCCGGGTAAACACCATTGCAGTTGCAGGATAAAAAAAATTACGGGCAAATAACCCATGATTAAAAAATGATATTGTTTTAAGTAAAACATCCCTTGCAGCAATGTCATTAAGTTAAGCGTTTCGTCATGTCGGGGAACAGCCTGTCCCGTTTTTACGGGAAGATATCTCATAAAATTTGTACAGCAAGAGATTTATGAGACCTCTCCCTGCGGTCGAGGTGACGCTTAACTTAATAACATTGCCCTTGCGGCAAATCACTTATATTTTTATAACGGTTTCCCTTCTGATAACTTCCTGATGGCTGCTTCAATTGCTTTTTTATTGGCATCATCAGGAGCCTGTGCCAGCGCCAGTTTTGCATGCTCCAGTGCTTTTTTATAATTACCCATTGCAGAATAGCCACGCATCATTCCCATATTGGCGGGCCATGCACCTTTGTTTTTCTGATAATTCTTTTCAAACACCGCCATGGCTTCTTTTGTTTTGTTTTGCGCCAGTAACTGGCGGCCATAACCATGCAGCTCAAAAGGAGTTGCTGTATCCAATGCTGAGTTTAGTAATGAATCCGCTTCTTTGCCACGATTTAACTTTGTGAGCAAACCTGCTTTGGTACTCATGGCACGGAATGTTTTTACCCCGCCCAATGCCGGATCAAAAGCCGTATTAATCCATTGCAACGCCTGTTCGGTATTCACATCATTCTGCAAACACCATTGGGCAGCCGCTTCCAAACTGGGCGGATCAAAACCCATGGCGCCACTCAGCTGTGTTTGAATAGACGCCAGTGTTGTTTGTTTTAAATCAACACCCACTATAAACGGAATACGCCAGCGCTCCCACTCTAGTGCTACCTCAACTGATTCTGCTTTTTGATTGCTGAAATTATATTCCAGCCGCTCTTTGCTTTCAGCCCTGTCTTTTTGCTGACGTGTGGTAACACGCAAAACATCCAGACTGCTGTTATAAAAATAACTGCCCCATCCCTTTGTGTTCTTATTAAAAATGAGGGTGCAGGAATCAGGATACAATGCAATAAAGAAACCATAAGCGCCTGCTTTTAGCGGCACGCCATTAATGGTAACATCTGTTGAAAAGGAAATGGTTGTATTTTCATTGGAGCCTGCACGCCATGGAGATGCCACATCTGAACCAAAGCCCAATACTGTAAAACCATAAGGCGCTACATTGGTGCCCCATATTTTTCCTTCACGGCCTTTTACACCGGGTGCATCCCAGTTAATTTCAATATCTGTTACACCAATACGGCGACCCACTTTACTTTTAAGGTTTACACCACCATCAGGCAGTTGCAATAATTGCGCATTCAATGAAGAAACAAAAAATACAAATGCAGGAATAAGGCAGCAACGCAGCAAACTAAAATATTTTTTCATACCGATAAGTTTTATGCTTAATGATACTGCTAAATTATAACGGATACAAGATGATAGCATCACACACAATCATGCTATACAACCGCTTATCATTTACAAATTGCAGGTATTCTATCATTCAATAAGCGATCCGGCATTACTGGTTGAAAGGCGCTGCTCTTACCCCCCCAATGCATAAAAGGTTATTCTTCAACTATATTCACTTTTATCAACTTAATATTTTCTTGTAAAGAATCAACGAATTGACTTTTATTTCATTACAATATTTGCTCTGCTGATTCTATATCTTGCTTCTGAGCGTTTTCATATAGGCCAATCCTTTTTCTCCTGCAAAATTGATATTCTGTTCAGGAATGCTTTCAGGGTCTTTATAGTTGGCGAGCGCTTTATCAATACTTGCTTCCCGCAGCAGGTGCAGCATGGGATAAATGGAACGGTTGGTGTAGTTAGCAGCATCCTCTTCAGTTGAGTTGGCAAAAAGATATTTTGGATGAAAACTGGCCACCTGGTAAACACCTTCATACCCTCTTTTTTTCAATAATGCTTCTGCAAAAGCAACCAAGGAAAGATAATCATCAAACAAAGTAAATGCATTGGGAAAAATGAGAAAACTTGTTTCAATACCCTGCTCTGCATCCAGCCGTTCCACTTCTGCAAAAAAAGACCGGAGACATTCCTCTAAATCAACAGAAGTTTCCACCCGGTAGAAAACAGTTTGCTGCTTTACCACATGGGCAGCGAAGGGGCAAAAGTTGCAACCAATCACCACATCATGAATCCATTGTTTTGTTTGCTCAATTACCTGTTCTTCAGTAACCATTTGTATTTCTTTTTATGAGTTAACGCCAACCTTAGCAAATGTAAACTTATAAAGCAGTAAGTGCAGGATAAAAAAATTGCATGTTCTTGCAATAAAATTGCCTGATTACCGGAAGAAGATGGACGGTCTGCAAAGGTTGTTTATCTTCATCTCATTATGGCCATTGTTTTTCAAATTTTAGTAGTACTTGTATTAATTATTCTTACCATTCTTTTTGCATTCCGTATCAAAAAGAAAAAAGAATTCACCCATCTTCCTGAAAATTATAAGGAACTGCTTACTGATTATGTAAAATTTTACCGTGAACTGAATGAAGCAGAACAAGGGCAGTTTGAAAAACGGGTGGAAGAATTTTTATCTTCTGTAAAAATAACCGGTGTAAATGCTGTTGCCGGAGACCTGGATATTATTTTAATTGCTGCAGGAGCAATTATTCCCGTATATGCAATTCCCGACTGGCGCTATATGAATTTGCATGAAGTGTTGTTATACCCCGGCGCCTTTAATGAGGAGTTTGACCAGCAGGGAACCGATCGCTTCATTGCCGGCATGGTGGGCAGTGGCGCCATGCAGCATGTAATGATCCTTACCAAATGGCAATTACGGCAGGGCTTTATTAATAACAGCGATGCGCACAATACCGCTATTCATGAATTTGTGCATTTGATTGATAAAATGGATGGAACCATGGATGGTGTTCCTGAAATTATTTTAGAACGAAAATATGCTGACCGCTGGCGGAACCTGATGAACGCTACCATCCAGCAAATGAAAACCCATGGCTCTGATATTGACAGGTATGGAGCCTCCAATCCTGTAGAATTTTTTGCTGTTATTTCAGAATATTTTTTTGAACAACCGGCTTTATTAAAAAGCAATCATCCGGAGTTGTTTGAGATGCTGGCAAAGATTTATAAAACAAGAATAATGTATCATTTATAATTGCAGAATATGTACATTTATTTCAGCAGGGCCGATAAGCCGGCCCTGCTGAAATAAAAATTCAAAATTGCTTTACAATTAAATCTGGTTGAAAATTGTATTTGTCCACTGAGGATTGGCTGAACTGGGGTCATAATATTCTTCATCTACCATAATCACTTTCCCATTATAAGAAGTAATCGTGAGCATTACAAAGCCATTAAAACATTCTTTTGATGGCGCCGGTTTTGGACTGGAAGCCTGCCATAAAACATTTTCCTTGCCCAGCAACTCAGATGCTTCACCAAAAGGCAGTGAAGCATGACCGTTACACCTCACA
Organism: Chitinophagaceae bacterium; assembly: GCA_019747705.1. GTDB lineage: Bacteria > Bacteroidota > Bacteroidia > Chitinophagales > Chitinophagaceae > Lacibacter. The sequence goes on from JAIEQM010000152.1 coordinate 8,627, forward strand.
AATGCCTGTGTGAAAAAATCTGAATACCCCGTTGCAGGAATATTCATTGGCTGCTTATAAACAATACCATTATGTGCATGTCCCCAATACCAGGCATAAGGATCATTTCCACCCAATGCATCTCTTAATTGGTACCATAAAGGATACACCTGGCTGGCATCGAGGTTACATCCTGTATGATGCGTTAATACAATTGTTTTAGAAGGATCAGGATTTATTTTTTGAATCCACTGGTATTGCACACTCGTTGAATCACCAATGAAGCCCTGCATAAATGCATCCAGTGATGTACCGTAAAAAGCTGAATCCAATCCTAATATCGTCCAGTCAGCAAACTGAAGTGCAAAACAACTGGCGCCGCCCTGGGCATAAAAAGGAGTTCCTTCTTTTAACAATGCATCCTGAAATAAGCCATTGGCGCCACTGTACATTTCATGATTCGAGTTTAGCGTAAATGATTTACCTGCATAACCCTGCGGCCAGCAATTAAGCAGATTGTTGACTTCCTCGTTCAGTGATGATTCAGGATAATAACCGCTGTTCGGATCATTTACAGCAGGTGTGCCGCCATAATAAACATCACCCAGGTGTATAATATAATCGGGCGGCAGTGAAAGATTTGTGATTTGATTCATTACTTCAGCAGATGCAGCATTACCTGCACCCCAATCGCCCATCATTGCAATCCTCACAACATTTGGCATAGCGCCATTTATTATAATGGGGTTACCCGGCTGGGGAAAATTGGAATCTTTATACCACAAATTCAAAACATCTGTTATGAGCAGGTTAATGAAAGCCACAAACCATCCCTGGTCAAAAGTGGCATAAGGCTCCATGCTTAATACTGTACCATCAGGATAAATAATTTCATTTCCGTTTACATAAAAAAGATAATTGGGATTTGTAACAGCCGATGGTGGAAGATCAAACGCATCTTTAAACGCAGATGCAAAAGGGCGGATGGAAGTATCCGTTATTTCATTGGGGTTATTAAACCAGTGAAGGAACAAGCCCAGTTCAATACTTCCACTGTCTTTTGTAAACCCCTGAGGTGGAGGTGGCTGGTCACCCGACCAGTTTCCTGTTTGAATCATAAATAATATGAGTTGGTACTCGCTATCCTGTAAGAAGCCGGCAACTTTCCCGGTAAGGAGCCCCTTAGCAGTTACTAACTGTTTAAGCTCCGAAAGCATTTTCGTTTGTAAATCTGTCATGGTTAAACGTTTTTCGTTATGAATGGTTATGAAATACAGCCGGTATTTAAAGGAGGGATTAAAACGCAACATGCACTAACCAGGAAAGCAAACCGTTGTAATTTACAAGTTAATATTTTATTGTTGTTAAAAAAAATCTGAAATAAAATAAATCATTAATAAAGCAAGGGGCACATCAGTATTGCAACTATACCCTTTTCATAAAATAAAAAACCATGGGACGGGAAACCGTAAACCCTAAACGCTGATAGATGGCAATAGCCCGCTCATTATCATCACGTACATGTAAAAACGGTTGTTTACCCTCTTGTAAAATAATTTGCAACTGGTGCTGTAATAAAACAGATGCATATCCTTTGCCCAAATAACCAGGATGCGTGCACACGGCGCTGATTTCAGTATAATTGTTTACATGCAGGCGCTGCCCCGTCATGGCTACCAGCTTTTGATTTTCAAAAATGCCAAAGTAGGAACCAAATTCAATAGTTCGTTTTCCAAAGGGGCCGGGCTTGGTAAGTTTTACCAATTGAATCATTTCTTCCGCATGCGCTGCTGTTAATGGTTGTACATCGGAAAAATCGGCGTTGAATTCTTTATTGCCTTCATAAATAAACTGCAGGCCTTTTATTTCATGTTGTATTTCCCAGCCTTTGGGTGAAGCTATAGAAGATGGAATAGCATACAAAATTTTACGGCCTGCAGGAAGCAGATCATACAAATCAGAAAATCCATTTACATTCTCTTCTGCAAAACCTGCAAATGGTGAAACCTGTTCGTCAAAAAAAATTACTTGCTCATTGCCCAGCCTCAAATGTTTGTCGCCGGAGAGAAGGGCATTGTAAACAGGATTGTGCAAAGGATGATTCACATGGCAAAAGTATTGGATTATTTTTTTTCTTAATGCCGCTGATACTGGCGTTCCCGTCAACATTGAGTAATCCTTCTTCTTAACAGATTTTGTACGCTTTTTCTTAGTGATTGGTATCCAGTCAGCTTAAGATATTCATTTCAGTTTGTGAGGAGAGGCTGACCGGGAATTCCCATCCATACTGAGCTTCCAGTTCAGTAAGTATTGCTTCAAGGGTTTTACCGTGCAGCGGATCGTTTGATGTCATTGAATAGTATTAACAGAACAGTAAAAGTAAATATCTTTCATCAACCTGTATTTTTTTATACCCCTCTTCCGTGCTATTTTCACCGCATGCATCCGCATTTGGAACGATTACTGAAATGTATTAACCTGGAAGAAAAAGAACAGGCACAGCGTTACAGCCTTGATCAGCAGCATACGTTAAAACAATTAAAAGCTGAAGGGCTGGCATTGCATCCGCTTATTGTTACAAAAAAGAATTTTGGATATGCTGATTATCCTGAAATTTATTTTAAGCTGCCGTTTCCACCCGAAGCAATGCTGTTTAAAGATGGTGCCGCCATTGAATGTTTTATAACAGGTGAAGAACCGGTAAAAGGTGTGCTCATTAACCTAGACGGAAAGAACGGAGCGTTCCGGTTGTTTGCTCCTGATTTTCCGGATTGGATTGAAGATGATGGTGTGGGCATTAAGCTGGCTCCCGACACCCGAACCACCGGCATTATGAAAAAAGTGCTGCAGGAGCTGGAACAAAATAAAACACTGTATAAACTCTTTACACAATTGCATGATGAAACAACTATTTCATCGGCAACTGACAGTAACGCAATTCAACTTTCATTTCGCAATCAACAATTAAATGAAAGCCGGCAACAGGCGGTGAATGCCATAGTTCAAAACAAACAGCTTACGATTGTGCACGGGCCGCCGGGCACAGGAAAAACAACCACTTTAATTGAAGCCATCATTCAATTAATTAAAGCAGGTGAAAAAGTTTTGGTAACTGCACCCAGCCATACATCTGTTGACAACATCAGCCAAGGCTTATTGCTTGCAGGTGTAAAACTGTTACGTGTTGGCAACACCAGTAAAGTGGATGAACTTGTTTTTGCACACACGCCTGAAGGAAAACTCAGTAACAGCAAACAGCAAAAAGAAATCAAACAATTAAAAATAAGGGCTGAAGAGTTCAGAAAAATGGCATTGAAATACAAACGCAGTTTTGGAAAAGCTGAAAGAGAACAACGCAGCCTGCTGTTTAAAGAAGTAAAAAACATACGAACAGAAATTAAAAAACTACAGGCTTATAACGAAGAAAAATTATTTGCAGAAGCAGATGTAATTGCAGGAACGCCCATTGGACTGTATGATGCAAAACTTCATGCTTTGAAATTTCAAACCCTTGTGGCTGATGAGGCCGGGCAATGTATTGAGCCGCTTGCATGGATTCTTTTTTCAATGGCTGATAAAATTGTTTTAGCCGGCGATCACCGGCAACTGCCCCCCACTGTTTTAAGCAATGAAGCTGCACAACTTGGTTTTAACCGTTCCATTTTAGAAACAGCCATTACTAAAGTGAGCAATAGTTTGCTGCTCAACACACAATACAGAATGAGAGCAGCCATTGCAGGTTTCAGCAGCAATTATTTTTACAATGATCTTTTGCTTACAGCCGCTCATTTACAAAACAAAGCAGTGCATCTCACATTTATTGATACGGCAGGAAGTGGTTACAACGAAACACATGGCGCCGATGGAAGCAGTTTGCAAAACAAAGGCGAACTGGAACTGGTGAAAAAAATACTGGAAACCGAACAATTGCATTTACCAACTGCTGCTTTTATTTCTCCTTACTCAGGACAGGTAACTGCAGCTAAAGAAAGTTTGCCCGGGGAGTTGCGTGTAAGTACAATAGATAGTTTTCAGGGGCAGGAAGCGGAAACCATCATCCTGTCGTTGGTGCGGAGTAATGATGAAGGAAGTATTGGTTTTTTAAAAGATTACCGCCGTATGAATGTAGCCATTACACGGGCCAAAGAACAATTATTTGTAATTGGAGACAGCGCCACCATTGGTGCAGATGCGTTTTATCTTTCCTTTTTAAGTTATGTTGAAAAACATGGAAGCTACAGAACGGTTTGGGAGTTTGGGTTGTAATAGATGTTGCTGCATAGAATTACTAGCAGTACAAGAGTGCGACGCAACAACAGCTCAATAGAAGTGCATGCCTCTGCTACAAAACCTTATTTCAATCGCTCTTTAAAATCCAATCCATTTTCTTTCAGGGTTTCTTTTGCCAGTTCATATCCAGCATCAGCATGCCGTATCACACCCATACCCGGATCATTTCTTAACACCCGTTTCAATCGTTGTTCTGCATCATCCGTACCATCAGCAACTATCACCATACCTGCATGAATGCTGTAACCCATGCCTACCCCACCGCCATGATGCAATGAAACCCAGCTTGCACCACCTGCCGTGTTGACCAATGCATTGAGAATGGGCCAATCGGCTACAGCATCACTGCCATCCAGCATGGCTTCTGTTTCCCTGTTGGGGCTTGCCACACTTCCTGTATCTAAATGATCACGACCAATTACAATGGGCGCTTTTACTTTTCCTGTTCGCACTAATTCATTAAATGCCAGCCCTGCTTTTTCCCGTTCGCCCTGGCCCAGCCAGCAAATACGTGCAGGCAATCCCTGGAAAGCAATTTTTTCTTTGGCCATCTTCATCCACCGCAGCATGCTTTTGTTTTGGGGAAACATATTCATGATCACTTCATCAGTAACAGCAATATCATTGGCATCACCACTGAGTGCTGCCCAGCGGAAGGGACCTTTGCCTTCGCAAAAAAGCGGACGGATGTAGGCGGGTACAAAGCCGGGGAAGGCAAAACAGTCAATAGCCGGTAGTGAGGAGTTGGTAGTTTGTTGCTGATGTTCATGCGCCCGTGCACGGATATTGTTTCCGTAATCAAATGTAATGGCGCCTTTATCCATCAATTGCAACATCAGTTGTACATGCAGGTACATGCTTTCATAACTCCTGTGCAAATATTCTTCGGGATTGTTTTGGCGTAATACATTGGCCTGTTCGTTAGTGAGCGTGTGCGGCACATAACCAATCAACGGATCGTGTGCACTTGTTTGATCCGTTAATGTATCAGGGATAATATTTCTTTCAATTAATCTTTGTAATAAATGCACGGCATTGCACAGCACGCCAATGCTTTTTGCTGTTCCCTGTTTTTTGTATGCCTGTGCCTTATCAATGGCTTCATCAATATCTGTATATTTTTCATCAAGATACTTTGTTTCAAGCCGTTTATCAATGCGCCATTCTTCCACTTCAGCAATCAGCGCCACACCTTCGTTCATGGTGATGGCTAATGGCTGAGCGCCACCCATGCCGCCGAGGCCTGCGGTTACATTGAGCGTTCCCTTTAAAGAACCGTGAGTGGTGAGTGGTGAGTGGTGAGTTAGTGACCCCTCCGCTTTTTCGGGGAAGTGTTTGTTGGCAATGGCTGCATACGTTTCATAAGTGCCTTGCACAATTCCCTGGCTGCCGATGTAGATCCAACTGCCCGCAGTCATTTGCCCATACATCATTAATCCTTTTTTTTCAAGCTCATCAAAATGTTTCCAGTTGGCCCAGTTGGGAACCAGTTGGGAATTGCTGATGAGTACACGTGGTGCATCTTTATGTGTTTTTAAAATACCAACAGGCTTACCACTTTGTATTAAAAGGGATTCATCATTATCTAAAATTTTTAATGCCGCAATAATATTATCCAGCGCTTCAAAATTGCGTGCTGCTTTACCACGGCCGCCATATACAATTAAATCATCAGGCCGTTCTGCCACATCGGGGTTTAAATTGTTAAGCAACATACGTAATGCTGCTTCCTGTATCCAGCCTTTGCAGTTGAGAGTTGTGCCGGCGGGGGTGGCGTACTTAATGGGATCATATTTTTTTGAAACGGTATTCATAAAAATAATTTTAAATTTTTTGTTACGGGCTTGTGTACCTTGTGGCATCGCCTATTGTCTTCGCTTCTTCCGGTGGAAGAAGGGCTCACTTGTACGTTCAGGTTTCATGGCAGCAAAAATTTCAACCGGCGTTATTCGTTTTTTATACAGTTTCAATTTCATGCTCCACCTCACCCTCTTATCCCTCTCCTCACGGAGAGGGACGGTGCTGTTTACCCTTCATAATCTTTTGCATCTCTCACTTGTGCTAACAATCTGTAATCATCACATTTCAACCAGTCTGCTATTGGTTTTACTCTCCAAAAAGCAAAGGCTGTGCACTGTTCCTCTCCTTGAAGGAGAGGCCAGGTGAGGCGCTTTTGCATCTTCCACTTCAGCAACAAATCTGTAATCATCACATTTTAAACAGCCTGCTATTACTTTTACTTTCTTAAAAGCCAGGGCTGTGCAATGCAGTTCCCCCTTCAGGGGGCGGAGGGGGTTAAAAATCTCACCGCCTTCATCATATCCTCATGCAGCACCCTGTCTTTATCAACAAAGCTCACTTCTTTTCTGAAAGCTGTGATTACTTCTTCAATTGTTGCAGAACTCTTTAATGGTCTGCGGAAATCCAATGCCTGTGCTGCACTCATCAGTTCAATGGCCAGTACTTTCTCCACATTCTTCATTACACGATATGCTTTGGTAGCTGCATTGGCGCCCATGCTCACATGATCTTCCTGGTTGTTGCTTGATGAAATACTATCCACACTGGCCGGTGTGCAGAGTTGTTTGTTTTCGCTTACAATACCGGCGGCGGTATATTGCGGAATCATAAAGCCGCTGTTAAGCCCTGCTTCTTTTACAAGAAACATGGGCAGGTTTCTTTGTCCGCTGATAAGCTGATAGGTTCTTCTTTCGCTGATGTTGGCCATTTCACTCATGGCAATAGCAAAATAATCCAATGCCATGGCCAGCGGCTGACCATGAAAATTTCCACCGCTTACAATTAAATCCTCATCAGGAAACACATTGGGATTATCCGTAACTGAATTGATTTCCTTTAAAAAAATTTCTTTTACATGTGCAATGGCATCTTTGCTGGCGCCATGCACCTGCGGTATGCAACGGAAACTGTAAGGGTCTTGCACCTGTTGTTTTTTTTGCTTGCCAATTTCACTGCCATTTAAAATCGTTCTCAGTTGCTGTGCTGTATGTATTTGCCCATTGTGCGGACGAACAGCATGTATTTTTTCATGCAACGGTTCATCAATACAATCAAATGCGTCAAATGAAATGGCTGCAATTACATCGGCCCATTGCATTAACCGTTCTGCCTGCACCAAACAATACAAACCATAAGCACTCATAAATTGCGTGCCATTGATCAATGCCAATCCTTCTTTGCTTTTTAAGCGGATTGCATCCCAGCCCAATTGCTGCAATACATCCTGTGCCCTGCTTCTTTTGCCTTTAAAATTTACTTCACCCATTCCAATCAATGGCAAACTCATGTGGCTGAGTGGCGCTAAATCGCCACTGGCGCCCAATGAACCCTGCTGGTAAATTACCGGAAGCACTTCTGCATTGTGCATGTCCATCAAACGTTTCACCGTATCTGTCTGCACACCACTGTATCCATAGCTCAGTGATTTTATTTTAAGCATGAGCATGAGCTTTACAATTTCCTGCGGCACTTCATCGCCCATACCACAGGCATGGCTCATGAGCAAATTGTTTTGCAGTTGCTCCAGTTGATCATCTCCAATAGTTACATTTTGCAAAAAACCAAAACCAGTGTTGATGCCGTAGAAGGGTGTATCTGTATCTGCAATTTTTTTATCGAGATAATTTCTGCAATGTTCAATTTTTGCATGTGCACGGAAGGTGATGGAAACAAATTGCTGAAACTGAAGATAGTTTTGCACTTCTTCAAATGTAAGTTGCTGCTCATCGAGGGGAAGATAATTATAGTCTGTCATAATTGGCAATCGTTCCGGGCGAAAGTAGGAAAAATGTATGAGGTGAAAATACGTCAGTGGTTGTTTGAATGATCAGATGCACCAGAAATTGTATTTTTAAAACATGAAACATCTTCTTTTGAGTTTATTGATTTGCTGCACCAGCATTTCCAATGCGCAAACCCTTCAATTGCTTGACAGTAATAAAAACACTTCCATCAGGGGTATGAGTGTGGTGAATGATAAAATAGTTTGGCTCAGCGGCAGTAAAGGTACAGTTGCTTTATCTGTTGATGGCGGCAAGTCCTTCCAATGGATGATGGTAACAGGTTATGAGAAAAGAGATTTTCGTGATGTTGAAGCGTTTGATGCAAAGACGGCTATTATTATGGCGGTGGATACACCTGCTGTAATTTTAAAAACAACTGATGGCGGCAACACCTGGAAAAAGGTATTTGAAGATAAACGGCCCGGGATGTTTTTAGATGCAATGGAATTCTGGAATGAGATGAGTGGTATTGCCGTGGGTGATCCCATTGACGGGAAAATTTTTATTGCCCGCACATTTGATGGAGGTAATACCTGGCGTGGTTTGCCGGATGCGTATTACCCCATTGCTGAAAATGGCGAAGCGATGTTTGCCTCCAGTGGCACCAATGTAACCAAACTCAATAAACAGGAAGCAGTATTTGTAACAGGAGGAAAGAAATCAAGAATGTTTATCCGTAATGCAAAGATTGATTTACCTATTATACAGGGCGAAGATTTTACCGGCGCTAATTCCATTGCGGTGTATGATGAACAACATATCATTATTGTGGGCGGCGATTTTACAAAAGATACTTCCCGTAAAATGAATTGTGTGCTCACAAAGGATAAGGGGAAAACATTTATTACTCCTGCAACGCCTCCCCATGGTTACAGAAGTTGTGTTGCTTACATTTCAAAAAACAAATTGATTACCTGTGGCACCAGTGGTGTGGATGTGAGTGAAGATGGTGGTATGAACTGGCGCAACATTTCCAGAGAAAGTTTTCATGTGGTGCAAAAAGCAAAGAACGGCAAAGCTGTTTTTTTAGCCGGTGCCAGGGGAAGAGTGGCGGTGCTGGTGTGGTGATATAGAGTTGTCATCCCGACGAAGGAGGGATCTGTTGAAGAATAGTACACAAGCCCGGCAGATCCTTTCCCGAAAAGACGGGACAAGCTGTTCCTCAGGATGACAAAAAATCTCAGCTTTATTACCAAAATAATCATCAGTAATGAAACCCATCGGAACGCATAATTACTTTGTGTACATCACTACGAATAAAAATAAAACTGTATTATATGTTGGTGTTACCAATGATTTAAGAACAAGACTGGCTCAGTATTATCATCACGCTCAGCCTTTTACACATTCCAGTTTTGCAGGGAAATACAATGCGTATTATTTGATTTATTATGAACGGTTCGGCTTTGTTGAACATGCTATTGATCGTGAAAAAGAAATCAAAGGATGGAGAAGAAGCAAAAAAGAAGAACTGATCAGATCGTTTAATCCGGAATGGAAGTTTCTGAACAATGAAGTTGAGTAAGTCACTAAAGTTCAAAATAGCTGTCATCCCGACGAAGGAGGGATCTGCCAAATTACAGTACAATTGCCCGGCAGATCCTTCGTTCCTCAGGATGACAAAGATTTTGAGCGGTGCTGCATTAACCCAACAGATTTCTCCTTCGTCGAAATGACAAAAAAAACCGGCTGCCATCACACAGCCGGTCGGTTTTACATAGATGATTATACCCAAAATCAAAACTTTATTTTCTGAGTGTAATTGTTCCGAGTTTTACTTCTTTACTCACATTGATGTTTTTGATGATTGTATCACGGTAGCCATTAGCAGTTGCATCAATCACCAGGTCCGCCACACTTGCTTTAATACCACGTATCTTAAACCCACCGTCATCATCATCCGGTAATGCCACCAATGTTTGTCCGCCACCGGTTACAGAAATAATTGCTTTTGCATCTTTAGGCAATACTTTTCCTTCAATGCGTCCGTCGTGATCATCATCAAAGGTTCTGATTCTCGGTTCAAGTTCAAACTGGTTGTTATTGATACGGATGATTGAACCGCTGGCATCAAAGTCAATATGAATCCTGAAATCAGAAGGATTGATTTCTGAAATATCATCCAGGTCAATAATCACTTCGGGCTTTTTCAATGGCGGATAGGTTACATTATCCGCCACCACTGAATTACGGGATCCCAGCGTTAAACGTAATTTTTTCAATTCACCTTTACCAACAAACCCCTGCGCCAGTAAGGTATCCACACCATTTCTGAAATTGAGGATATTATAAACACCCGGCCGGATTTGCAACGTTTCCCACCGCTCATGTTCAACACCAGCACTGTCAAACTCCAGTTTTACTTCCACTTTTTGAATATCAATATTCACTGCCTGGAAATTCACCGGGTTGTCCGTTAAAAAAACCTGTACTTTTTGTTTTCCATTGGTAACCGACGCTTCTTTTTTACAGCCAAGGAATAACAGCATGAGGATAGCAGCCACAGGAATTGCGACTTTCAGGATTGTTTTCATAATCATAATTTTTTGTTGAGGAATTTGAATCATGAAACAAATGTAGAAGCAGCTCCATTCCTGTAAAAGCGAATACGACTGAATAAGAAAGATTGATGTTTGAATGAGGACGAACAAGGATCAACACAACATTCAATGCTGCTGTTACTTATGAAGAAAAAAACTTACAGAGTGTAATTAATTTTCTGAACGTTTGCCCGCCAGCAAATACAGCGCCGCCATTCTTACTGCCACTCCGTTTTCAACCTGCTGCAGAATAATAGATTGTTTACTGTCGGCCACGTCACTGTCAATTTCCACGCCACGGTTAATGGGGCCGGGGTGCATGATGACGATTTCTTTATTTAATGAATCCAAAAGTTTGCGGCTGATACCAAATGCCAAATTATATTCACGGAGCGAAGAGAACAAAGGTTGATTCTGACGTTCAAGCTGAATGCGTAACACATTGGCCACATCACACCACTTCAATGTTTCTTCCACATTGTACGAAACATTTATGCCAAATGATTGCTGCAGGTATTTTGGAATGAGTGTGGGCGGGCCGGCAACTGTTACCTCTGCTCCCATCTTCTTCAATAAATAAATATTACTGAGCGCCACACGGCTGTGCATGATGTCGCCAATGATGGCAACTTTCTTTCCTTCCAGTGTACCCAACTTTTCTCTTATTGAAAATGCATCGAGCAATGCCTGTGTGGGATGTTCATTAATGCCGTCACCTGCATTTACAATAGCAGCAGGAATATGCTGCGCCAGGAAATGCGGTGCACCACTGGCGCTATGCCGCATCACCACCATATCCACTTTCATACTCAGGATATTGTTTACGGTATCCAAAAGTGTTTCGCCTTTTGCTGCTGAAGAGCCGGATGCAGTAAAGTTGATGGTATCAGCACTCAAACGTTTTTCTGCCAGTTCAAATGAAATACGTGTACGTGTGGAGTTCTCATAAAAGAGATTCACAATGGTTACATCACGCAGCGATGGAACTTTTTTGATGGGTCTTTGTAAAACTTCTTTGAATTGGGCGGCAGTGTCGAGAATTAATTGAATATCCGATGCCTGTAAATCTTTAATGCCGAGCAGATGACGAGTGGATAGTTGCATTAAAAAGCGAAGTTAATGTCCATAAGTCAAAATCCAAAATATAAAAAAGGTACAAGAAAAACAGAACGAACAAGGTACAAGGGTTAGCCTCCGGGTTTTTTGATGATTGCAGAAAGGATTTTTCTTATTTGCTCAGCCTCATCAACCAGAATTTTTCGTTCTTTTTCTAATGATTCGCTTTCATAAACAAGCATCAGGTTCAGCCAATTGATTGATTCTTTGGCTTCTCTTCTTGATATTTTCAATTTCATTTTTTCATCTGCCTTTCCCAGGTCATCAGATGCCTCAATATAATTTGCTGAAACGGAACTACTCGAACGAATTAATTGCCTGATGTAAACAACATTAATAATATCCCATTTTACATTTCTGCAAAAATCTCTGCTTCGCTCAGCAAATTTGTAAAAACGCAACTCCAGTTCCTGGGACATATAAATTATTGTGTGTTTTACACTTACTTCTGATCTTGCCTTTCCTTGTGCCTTGTCTTCTTCTTGTTCCTTGTACCTTAAAACAATACCACTTGAGGCGAATTCCAGTCAACCGTTACTTTTTGGCTTAGTATAGAATCAATGGCCTTGCCTGTATAATCAGGTTGAATGGGGAGTTGACGGTTGAATCTTCTGTCAATAAGTACACAAAGCTCCACTTTTTCTGCCCGGCCAAAATCAAGCAGTGCGTCCATTGCTGCACGAATGGTGCGCCCTGTGTACAACACATCATCAATCAAAATCACATTTTTATTTTCTATGCTGAAGTTGATGGTGGTTTGATTGGCCGTATGCAGTTCTTTATGCACATCATCCCGGTAAAACGTAATATCCAGCATACCGTATGGAAGTGAAAGTGAAGGATGTTCTGCTTTGATTTGTTCAACAATTTTGGAAGCCAATAAGACACCCCTGGGCTGCAAACCAATCACAACGGTATTAATAAAGGGAAAATGATTTTCGATGAGCTGATGGCTCAACCGGTTTATGGTGAGATGCAACTGGTCTTTGGAGAGTATAGTCTTCAAGTCTTGAAAATTTGTTTAAAAATAAACAGTTCAGCCCAAATTCCTATCTTGAATTTAGAATGAAATTTTTGAGAGCAATAGTCAGCATCGTTCGCTTCACACTTCAACTCTTTTTTGATGTGGTGATTTTGTTTTTCCTTTTTGCACTGATGGGTGCGTTTTGGGGAAGAAATACGGATGAAGTTTTACATGAAGAAGGCGTTCCCTTATTCATTCATGGCGATGGATTTCATACCGAATTGTATTTGCCGGTAAACGATTCATTGGGCATCATCAACTGGATGGATTGGTTTGATGATGCTACCATTAAAGCCAAACATCAGAACCAAACACTCATCAACTTTGCATGGGCTGAGTATGACTGGACACTGGCGGGTGTTGAACAAAAACCCAAAGGCATCAAAACAACTTTAGAAATTTTCTTTTGGCCCAAAAATAAAAGTGTGATGCATGTTCAATGGATGAATGAATTATGGACGCTGAAACATCCTGTAACTCTAAAACGTTTTTTAAGCGCTGAACAATACCGTAAGCTTATTGTATTTATCAAAAATGGGTTTGAGTTGGAAGATGGCAAACCCATCATCCGTTCTTACAAAGGGTATTACGGCTGGGATTATCTCTACCTCAGCAACCGCAACTACAACTCCTTTAATACCTGCAATCAATGGACGAGCGATGCATTGAATGCCGGTGGTGTGCGGAATGCAACGTTCAGTCCGTTTGGGTGGGGCGTGTTGTATCAGCTAAAAAAAGAACAGGAGATTGTTAAGAAACAATAACAACCTCCTTTTTTAATGACAGAGTCATATTAATAATCTGTTTCCAGGCCAAGCGAAAACCTTACTCCAACATTAAAAATAAAATAAGCAGGAATAATATTTTCAACAAACGGGCCATTTACAAAGGCCTTACCTCCCTTGATTTTTTTCTTATAACGGTGCACCCAAATAATCTTATATCCTGCCAGTTAAAAACAAATCCCTTAACCTGTGTTTTTACCTGTACAGGGATTTAACAATGCGGTATGTTTACACTCACAGTTTATTTCTGCAAAAGCATCTAATAAAAAAAAGAGCCCCACACGCAGGGCCCTTTTCTATTATATCATTTCTTACATTTAAAACGGCAGATCATCCACCACATCATTTCCAATGGCAGGTTCATTGCTCATTTGTGGTGCAGCAGCGGGGGCTGATGTATAGCCGCCACCATTTGTGCTGCCTTCTGCACTCCTGCTGCCGAGCAACTGAATGCTGAGCACACGCAAGGAAAGTGATGCACCATTCTTTCCGTCCTGCGTGGTATAAGTTCTTATTTCGGGCGCCCCTTCCACATACACCTGGGTTCCTTTTTTCAGGTATGGTGCAATAGCGGTGCGGTCGCTCCAGTAAGCACAATCCACCCAAATTGTTTTTTCACGCTGGGCGCCGGTACTGTCTTTAAATTTTTCAGTATGGGCCACTGTAAAGTTCATCACATTCTTCCCATTCACTGTGTTTACAACACAATCCTTTCCTAAATTTCCGATTACCTGTAACTTAATCATAACATAAAATTTTTAGCTGAATAATAAATGAAATTTGAATTTAAGGACATTTTTTGAAATATTTCATCATTATGTTCAAATATGTTTCCCCGTATCATACACAAGGTTAGCAGATGCCGCAGAAGCATCGCATATTTGTTGTGTGGAAGAGGTGGCCATATACAGAAACCTGCTGGAAACAGGACCAGTTGTGGAAGCAGAAATCTTTGCTTCAGAAGAAGCATTTCTTAAATTCAAAAACTTCTGCACACCGGAATCCTTTGCCAAAGTAAAGCTGCTGGTTGATACCGGTTCCAATATCTCCGGGCTGGATAATTCCATCATTAAAATACTCCATCTCCCCTCTTATAGTGAAACAGAAGACTGGGTGCAGGGCCAGGGCGGAAGCTGGCAGGTGGTTCGTTACAGTTGTGTATTATATCTTCCCATCTTTAAAAAGAAAGCCCTCACGTTTGATGTGCTGGGCGGCAATTTCAGCGGCTCCCATTTTGATGGTGTGGTGGGCAGGGATGTTCTCCGTTTTTGCGACTTCAGGTATGATGGACTGAAAAATACATTCTCCCTTACCGCCAAAGGATTTTAAACCACTTCGTCATGTCGGGGAACAGCTTGTCCCGTTTTTACGGGAAGACATCTCATAAAATTCGTGCAGTACAAAACTTATGAGATCTCTTACTGCGTTCGGGATGACGCTTAACTTAATGGCATTGCGCTTCGCCCCTCTCTTTCATAGCAAACTCAGCAGGCCATTTACTGAGAACCTTTTTTATAAAATTTGGACACTTAAAGCCGTCTTCATTCTAAAGAGGCTGTCTCAAAAGTCTGAGACAGCCTCTTTTTATTCGGTAAGGTGATGGAGAAAGTTTTCGTTTATGTGATTCTCAAAGCCTTCATTTTACTTTTGAGACAGCCTCTTCTCTCTGCGTTCTCTTCTTCCTCTGCGTGGGCAAAAATGTTAGCCCGCAGAGCTAACAGAGAACACAGAGATTAAATGCTTCACATTGACATCAATTAAATCTAAATAGCATTACACAGCCCCAAAGCTGCTTTTCTCCTAACTTTGCAGGTTCTTTCAAACAGAACAGGATAAAATCATGAGCCGTAAGGGAAAAGTTTTAGTAGCAATGAGTGGCGGTATTGACAGTACCGTTACGGCTCTCATGCTCCATCATGAGGGTTATGAAATAGTGGGTATTACCATGAAAACATGGGATTATGCCAGCAGTGGCACAGGAGCCAAGGGCAAAAAGGAAACGGGCTGCTGCAACTTAGACAGTTTTAATGATGCACGTGCCGCAGCCGTACAGCATGGGTTTCCGCATTATATACTGGATATACGTGAAGAGTTTGGCGATTTTGTGATTGATAATTTTGTGGATGAATACCTCAATGGCCGCACGCCCAACCCCTGTGTATTGTGCAATACGCATATTAAATGGCGGGCATTGCTCAAACGTGCAGATATGATGAATTGTGATTTTATTGCAACAGGTCATTACGCAAAAATTAACCAGCACAGCAATGGGCGGTATTATATTTCAAAAGGTATTGATGAAACAAAAGACCAGAGTTATGTGCTCTGGGGTTTGCAGCAGGACTTATTAAAACGAACCTTGTTGCCATTGGGCGGTTACCGTAAAACAGCCATCCGGCAAATGGCATTGGACTTTGGTTACCCTGAGCTGGCGAAAAAAGCAGAGAGCTATGAAATTTGTTTTGTGCCGGATAATGATTACCGTGGCTTTTTAAAACGCCGGGTTGACGGGCTGGAAGAAAAAGTGGCGGGCGGGCATTTTGTAAATAAAGAAGGTAAAATTTTAGGAACCCATAGTGGCTACCCGTTTTACACCATTGGTCAGCGCAAGGGGCTGGGCGTAACTTTTGGCAAACCGGTATTTGTTACTGAAATCATTCCCGAAACCAATACCGTTGTTTTGGGTGATGAAGAAGACCTGGACAAACAGGAAATGCAGGTGGGCAAAATCAACCTCATCAAATACGATGCAGTAACACCGGGTATGGAAGCCCTTACCAAAATACGTTACAAGGATAAGGGCACTCTCAGCAACCTCTATCCCCGTGAAGATGGAACGGTATCGGTTCAGTTTTACGAACAGGCCAAGGGAATTGCCCCGGGACAGAGCGCTGTGTTTTATGAAGGCGATGATGTAATTGGTGGCGGCATTATTATGAGAAAATCCCTTATTTGATGCAATGATTCAGAATAAATTACGTTAAAAGAAATGCGACGCATGTTTTTTTAAGCAGCGCTTTGTAATTATTCTGAATCTGTAAAAAACTGAAAATCATTAACTAATTTAGCTGTGATGAAACCCGTTAAAAACTACTTGTCCCTTTTTACGAAAAGAGTTTGCGGCCTTGGCCTGCTTCTTGGCTTACATGCCTGCAATAAACCCACTGAAGATTTTATAAGCCTCAAACCCGAAGAATTATTGCCGATGGTGAAAGGCAAATACATTACCTACCGTGTTGATTCATTGGTTTCAACAGGCCCTGCACAGGTTACAAGGTATTACAGGGTGCGTTACCAGGTTGACAGTTTGGGAAAGGATAACCTCAACCGCCCCATGTGGATTGTAAACCGGTTTCAAACAGACAGTGGTGGCATAGGCCCATGGATACAGAGCGGCCAGATGCAGGTGGTCATTGAAGATAAACGTGCCGAGGTAATTGAAAACAATATCCGTGTCATAAAAATTCAACTACCCGTTAGAGAAGGCTTTACCTGGAGAGGCAATGCATTTGTACCTGATAAACCTTATGCACAATATGGCACTTCGCTTGGTTTGGGAGAATGGGATTTTACCTATGCTGCTGTTGATAAAACAGAAAAAATCGGCAATGCTACGCTCAGCAATGTTACCACCATCACCCATGTAAGTGATTCAACCGGCATTCCTGTTGTGGGTGTTGATAAATATGCTTCCATGCTCAAATCTTTTGAAAAATATGCCAAAGGCACTGGCCTCGTGTACCGGGAGCATTATGTATGGGAATTTCAAACCAATGATAAACAGTTCAAGGGCTTTGGAATTAAAATGTGGATGATTGACCGTAACTGATTTTCCGGCAACTTTACAAAGCGCTTTTATTCATGAAACAATTTCTACTTCTGCTCATAGCAGCGCTTTGTATTGCACCCAGTGGTTTTTCCCAGGCATATTCAAAACGGGTGGTGTTCTTTACCAATAAAGACAATACTCCTTTTACTTTATCCAATCCATCAGCTTATTTAACTGCAAGGGCAATTGACAGAAGAACGAGATACAGTATTGCCATTGACAGTACTGATATTCCCGTGCTTCAGCGTTATGTTGACAGTGTGAGACTTGCAGGCGCCGTTACCATTCTTGGCCGCAGCAAATGGCTCAATGCGGTAATCATTCAAACAACAGATGCTGCAGCCATTGCCAAAATCAATGCCTTTCCTTTTGTAAAAAAATCAGATACCATTGCTTTAAGAATTAACACAACTGCTCAACCGGTAATGGACAAGTTTGGAACAATCAGCACTCCATCTTCAGGAACCGCTGCAAGAATTACTCAATCATTGGGTGATACATTTAATTACGGCGCTTCCTCCAATCAAATAAAAATTCATACGGGAGAATTTCTGCACAATATTGGCGCAAGAGGACAAACAATGGTAATGGCATTTTTAGATGCCGGCTTTACCAACTTTCAAACCAATCGTTTTTTTGACAGTGCAAGGGCAAGAAATCAATTTTTGGGTACATGGGATTTTGTACAAAACAGTTCCAATGTAAACAGCTTCAGCGGGCATGGATTAAATTGTTTCTCTATAGTAGCTTCTTATATACCCGGAACTTTTGTTGGCACCTGCCCCGAAGCAAAATATTATTTATTACGAACTGAAGATGCGCCTACTGAACAAATTATTGAAGAATACAACTGGGTGATGGGCGCAGAGTATGCTGACAGTGCAGGTGTGGATGTGATTTCTTCATCATTGGGCTATACTACTTTTGACAATCCTGTTTTTAACCATACTTATGCCCAAATGAATGGCAATACAACAGTTGTTACCCGTGGTGCAGATATGGCGGCCAAAAAGGGGATGCTTGTTGTAAACAGCGCAGGTAATGATGGAAATAACTCATGGAAATTTATTGGCGCCCCTGCAGATGGCGACAGTGTTTTAACTGTTGGCGCTGTAAACAGCAGCGGAATCATTGCATCCTTTTCCAGTTTTGGACCCACCAGCGATGGCCGTATAAAGCCTGATGTTGTTTCAGTTGGTTCAGGTACTGTGCTGTCCGATATAAATGGTAATGTAAGTTCCGGAAACGGCACTTCTTTTTCCTGCCCCAATTTGGCCGGGCTTGCCACCTGTTTATGGCAATTGTTTCCCGAATATAATAACTGGAAAATCATCACCACCTTACGTAAAGCATCCGACAGATTTAGTGTGCCACACGAACAATATGGATATGGCTTACCGGATATGAAAAAAGCAGTTGGTTTTTTACTGGCTGATGTTTCTTCAATGAATGCGCTGGTAAACAACTGTACATCCACCATCAACTGGACAAGCAAAGACATCAGTACCATGCGGTATGATATTGAACGCAAACTCCCCGGCGAAACAGTTTATACAAAAATCAAAAGTATTCCGGCAAAGGGAATTGTGTTCTCCGCTCAATCATATCAAACAACGGATATGATTACCAGCAGCCCGGCCGGTACAGTAAATTATCGCATTCAGCAGGTGATTGATACCAGCGCAGCAGGTTTTAGTTCTGTTGCCATTGATTCTGCTTCTGTAATTTTAAACGGGGCCTGTTCTGCAACTTCAGTCATTGATATCAGCAATATCCGGCAACGGATCAAATTATATCCCAATCCCATTGCTGAAAAAATTTATCTGTCATTTACTGATGGCAGTAAACTTGACAACTTAACCATCCAGTTGTTTTCTGTAAGCGGACAACTGGTGTTGAAACAAAATTATAACAAGCCCAACGGAAATATCACGCTGCCCATTGATCTTTCACCACTGCAAAAAGGAAATTACATTCTGCAAATAATTAAGGATGGTAAACTTTATGCAGTAAAAGAATTTGCAAAACAATAGTCTTATACTTTTTTGAGCAAAGCCGCAAACATGGTATCGGCTTTTACATCATACCCTTTTATGATTCTCTGTTCAACCACCTGCAATTGATGCTGTTCCTGTAAAAACTTCACCACTTCTTCATTTTCTTTTTTGAACACAGAGCAAGTGATATATAACAAATAACCATTGGGCTTTAAAGAGGGAATGCAATTCCCCATTATACTTTTTTGTAAGGAAACATATTTGTCAATTTGATCCCGATTAAAAAAACGGAGATTTTCAGGTGTTCGGCCCCATGTTCCTGAACCGGAGCAGGGCACATCTGCAATAATAAAATCAAAGCTGTTCATTGAATTTCGCAATTGATCAGTTGAAAGATCAAGAACAAGGCTATTGTATTTGTTGATGCCTGCTTCTGCAAAACGATTTTGCAGATTTACAAGAATAGAATCCCTGATATCACTAACAGTTAATTCAACATTGGGGAAAAGATCAAACAACATAATTGATTTGCCGCCGCTAGCCGCACAACAATCCCAAGCAGAAATTTTCTTGTTGCTGAATTTTGATTTCAGACTTGTAATAAACTCCCCCACTCTTTGTGAACTCCAATCCTGCACCACAACCTCTTTATTGATCAAGAATACTTCATCAATCTTTGTAGCATTGGATAATGCAATACATGCATCACCCTTTTCTTCAAAATCAATTGCCGCTTTTTTTAATTTGTTCAATACTATTTCTTTCATGCCTGGTCTGATTCTTAAAAATAAATCGGGTTGTACCAAATGACTCCGACAAAATTGTTCAACTTCTATCCCATCGCTTAACTCATCAGCAAATGGAAAAATTTCTTTGTAATCAAATGAAAGATTTAAAAGCTTCAACTTTTCGTCAAACTGAGATTCCACTTTTTCATTCCATTCCGGTTTGAGTTGCTGTAAAATTTCATTGGTTGATGATGCACATAAAAACAAAGCAAGCAATATTCTTTCTTCAGTATTCATCTGCTCCAAACTTTTTCCCAGCCTGAAATAACAGTAACACAAATGGGCAATGGTTTTCCGGTCTCTGCTGCCGAATTTTTTATTGGAAGAAAAATGTTTTTTTATAAATGAGGAGAAGGGCCCGGCTCCTGAATAAGAAGCAAGCAATTCTTTTGTTGTATTGACGTATGAATAAAAACGGCTCACAGGCAAAGAAAAGGAAAACAAAACATTCTTCAAGACCTATAAGGTTTGCCGCACGGCACATCTGCGTATCAACAGACCTATAAGGTTTGCCGCACGGCATATCTGCGTATCAACAGACCTATAAGGTTTGCCGCACGGCACATCAGCGCTGCAAACCTTATAGGTCTGATTACTAATTAAAGTAGGGGGCAAAGATATTAAACTTTGCCGCCCTCTCACACCACCGTATGTACTTGCGTGTACGGCGGTT
>JAIEQM010000143.1 GCA_019747705.1 Chitinophagaceae bacterium
AACGAGGGCGGGCTGTGTGCAATAGGGAATTACTTAATAAATTTGTTCTGTGTGCAAGACCAACAAGGGCAAAAAAACATTGATAAATTAGACAAAGCAGTTCTATTAAACATAGAGTCAAAAATTTCAGTTGTTCAGGACTGACCAATACGGCCGCTTACACAAACTGTGCAAGAACAAAATAAAAATTGCAGCAGTCTTGTTTCATTCATGCACATGCCCTCAAATGTGCGATACTTCGTCTCCGCTCAATACAGGCTATCACGCAAAATGCTGCCATAAAAACAGAACGATGAAACGAGTCCCGCAAAAAACCTGCGGGATAAACTGTGGCAAGGAACGATGCCATAAGCACATCAGCCAGTTACCAAAAAACCTCCACGCATTCATTTTCTTTTCTCATCCGTTTTCCTTCCCTAACTTTATTCCAAATCAACTGCATCATGAGAAAGCTTTTATTGTTTGTCTTCACAATTCATTATTCACTGCTCAGTTTTGCACAGCAAACACAAAAACCGGTTTTGCATGGCAAACACTGGATGGCTATTACCGGCAAACCCATTGCAGCCACGGCCGGCTCCATGATGTTTCAGCAAAAAGGAAATGCTGTGGATGCTGCCTGCGCCATGCTGGCTGCTACCTGTACTATGTGGGATGTGTTGAGCTGGGGTGGTGAAACACAGGCATTGATTTATAATCCTAAAACAGGAAAAGTAATTGGTATTAATGCATTGGGTGTGGCGCCAACAGGTGCAACACCTGACTATTATAAAAGCAAGGGATATAATTTCCCGCCGCAGTATGGCCCGTTATCTGCTGTTACACCGGGAACATTCGGTGGTTTGTGTTTGATGCTGGCGAATTATGGAAAACTGAGTTTGAAAGATGTATTAGCTCCGGCTATGCAAATGGCTGCGGGCTACCCAATAGAAAGTTCAACTGCCAACAGTATTGAACGCCAGAAAGAATTAATTAAGCAATGGCCTTACAGTAAAAAAGTTTTTTTTCCGCATTTGGGTGAAAAGAGAGAAGCGCCTGAAGGCGGAGAAATTTTTATACAAAAAGATTTACTGGAAACGCTTACCAAATTAGTGGACGCAGAACAACAGGCATTGAAAAAAGGAAAGAACCGTAAAGATGCCATCATGGCTGCATATGACCATTTTTACAAAGGTGATATTGCACAGGAGTTTGTACGTGGCTGCCAGGAACAGGGCGGATTGATTACGATGAATGATTTGGCCAACTGGAAACCTATTGAAGAAGAACCCCTGCATGTAAACTACAAAGGCATTGAAGTATATAAACTGCAGCAGTGGACACAGGGCCCGATGTTATTACAATCCCTCAACATACTGGAGAATTTTGATTTGAAGAGCATGGGGTTTAACAGCGCCAAATATATTCATACGCTGTATCAAACGATGAACATGACATTTGCTGACAGGGATTTTTATTACGGCGATCCTGTTTTTCCACCTGCCGAACCGATGCAGGGATTGCTGAGTAAAGAATATGCAAAGCAAAGAGCCAAACAAATTATGTGGGAACGTAACAATCCAAATGCGGGCCCCGGTGATCCTTATCCATTTCAGAATGAAACCAATCCTTATTTGGATGTATTAAAGAAAAGAGGATTTTCATTTGATACATCAAATACCAACAGAAATAATTTTGCTCCAAGTCATGATGTTAGAAATTCAGCTTATAACAACCCGAAAGTTTATGAAAACAAAATCATCCCGGAAAAGCAAGGGCTGTTGAGCGGGCAAGTCTCCTCCTTGGGAGGAGATTTAGAGGAGGCCGCATACATGGAGCGTTTATGGATGGGTACTACAAGTGTTGAAGCAGCAGATGAAGAGGGCTGGGTGGTTTCCATTACTCCAAGCGGCGGATGGATACCCGCATGTATTGCCGGTAATACTGGCATTGGTATGAGCCAGCGTGCACAGAGTTTTGTACTGGATGCATCACTCAATCCGTTTAATGTAATGGAGCCGGGCAAACGTCCAAGAGTAACTCTCACTCCCACCCTTGCATTAAAAGATGGAAAACCATTTGTATCCTTTGCCGTGCAGGGTGGTGATACACAGGATCAGAATTTATTGCAATTCTTTTTAAACATTGTTGATTTTGGAATGAATGTACAGGAAGCATGTGAAGCGCCCAATATCAATACCAATCAATTGTGGCTATCCCTCGGCGGTGAAAAAGTAGCTGACAGAAGACCACGTGCCGGGCAATTGCTGCTGCATGAAAACACACCGGAATGGGTGCGGAAAGAATTACGGCAGATGGGATATACCTTAACATTTGATGACAGAACCAGCGGACCTATCAATGCTATCTGGTTCGACTGGAAGCATGGAAGTTTTTGGGGCGGCAGCAGCAATCATGGTGATGATTATGGAATCAGCTGGTGATATTTCACCAGAATATACATTCATGATGTTTGATTATTTTGCTTTTTTAAATTTGTTTCGATAATAAGCACATGAAATACGCACTTGCCCTATTCATCATTTGCATCAGCTTTTTTGTGAATGCACAAAAACCATCATTGCCGGTATTTAAGTATGTGATTACTGTTTTACCAAAGCAGCAACAGTTTAATATCAGTTTTAGTTTTAAAACAGGTAATACAAACAGCACTGCTATGCAGTTGCCGGATCATTTTGGCAGCTTTACTCATGCTCATCGTTTTGTTTCCATTCAAAAAGGAATCAGCATTGATCGTGTACAATTAAAAGAAGATGACAGCTCTGTTGTTATTGTGTATCATCAGCCCCGGCAGGTCATCACCTTCAATTATGTTTTAAAAAATTCTTTGAAAGATTCCCTGCCGGCCGGGAACCTGCTTACTCCATCATCATCCAACCCAATTACTTTAATATACCGGGGCAGGCGCTGTTTGCTTTTCCAAAAAACGATTCCGGCCGTGTTGCCAATTTTAAAGTGGAGTGGAAAAACCTTCCTGCAGGATGGAGCAATATCAACAGCTTTGGAAAAAATATTTTGAAACAGGACATTACTGCATTAAGAACCGATCAGTTTGTGAGCAGTATATGGGCCGGTGGTGATTACCGGGCGTATAGTTTTGAAGTAAACCAGAAGCCGGTTCATTTTGCCATACGGGGTAAGTGGCAGTTTAAGGATGCAGCTATGTTCAGCATGATCAAAAAAACAATTGCAGCACAGCGTGCTTTCTGGAATGATTACAATATCAGTCAATATACTGTTACACTTATGCCCTTTCTTACAGAAGATGAATACAGCATGAGTTACCAGGGAACAGGATTAACCAATTCATTTGCCACCTGGGCCACCAGCAACAGGAATACATCACCGGCTTCATTAATGTATTTATACAATCATGAGCTGATGCACCACTGGATTGGCGGCATTATTGAAAATGAACAGCCGGAAGAATTGTTGTACTGGTTCAGTGAAGGGTTTACAGAATATTATACCTGGAGAAACATGCTGGAAAGTAAATTTATTTCTGAAGCTGATTATAAACGTTCTTTTGATTCCGTACCGGCGCTTCATTATGCTGATGGAGAGCATGCAAATGCCAATACGGTTATTAAAGAAAACTTCTGGACCAATTATAAATTTCAGAAACTGCCTTATAACCCAGGGCCGCATTTTTGCTTTTTATCTTGATGCGTTGATTCAGAAACAAACAGCCGGCGCTAAAAATTTAAAAACAGTGATGCTGGAACTGCTGCACATTTGTAAAGAGCAGGAGCAGAAACAAAAGTTAACCCAATCACTTTTTATTGAAACCGTTAAGAATACTACCGGTATAGATATCAGCCTGGCTTATGAAAAATTTATTGAGCAGGGAAATTTTATTTCGCTGGAAGAATGGAATGAAGCCAGTAACAACAGCTTTGCTTATAAAGAAGTACCTGTATTCACTTATGGTTTTACTACAGATAAAGGAGGCATTGAAAAAATGCAAAAATTATTACTGTTGATGAAGAAGCTAATGCGGCCAAAGCGGGGTTGCAGGTGGGCGATGTGCTGAAAGGTTTTAACATTATGAACAACGTTGCTACTGAAGCAGAACTGGCAGTTGAACGAAATAATGAAATCATCAGGATCCGGTTTTTTCCTGCTAAAGCAAAAACACTGCTGCAACTCAAGTAACAGGCTGGCTCCTGTTAAACAAGGGTATAATTTTAATGTGTTGTGCTATTGAAAAATTATCATGCTTTATAAAAGCTCTGTAAGCCCGCCTGAACGGAACGGGCAGGGGCGAAATGTCAGTAGAAAATAATGAACGAAACGTATAAAGAGCCCCATCGGGGCGATACATGTACAGGCTTAAAAACATACCGCCCCGATGGACAATGTTATTAAATTAAGCGTTTCGTCATGTTCAGGAACGAGACCTCTCATAAAATTCGTTCAGTAAGAAATTCATGAGCCCTCTACCTGCTGTCGAGGTGAAGCTTAACTTAATGACATTGCCCGATGGGGCTCCAATTATCCTATAATAATTTTTCTACTGACAGATCGTATCTCTGGTGCTGTAAAACAAAATTTTAATCACAACACGTTACTTTTATTACTTCTTCATTTGCTTGCATCACCCTTCTAATTGGTTAACAATGCATCCTTATCTCTTGCCGGTTATCAGCGCTTTTAAAAAAGCTTCAACTCCTGAAACAAAAAGGGGCGCTGAAAAATACATGCTGCACCAGTTTCAATTTTACGGGGTAAAGGCCCCGGTGTGGCGCAAAATCATGAAAGAACATTTTAAACAATCATTGCCCCCGTTTAAAGAAGCCGAACAAATCATTCATGATTGTTATCAACATCCCATGCGGGAGTTGCAATATATGGCTGTTGAACTGCTGGCTCAATATCAAAAAGAATGGAATGCTGATACCATCCGTCTCATTGAATTTATGATCACCCATAAAAGCTGGTGGGAAACGGTTGATCATACCACTTCCCGGCTTTGTACGGTTTATTTCAAAAAATTTCCCGGAAAAAAAGAAACGGTTACCGGCCGGTGGAACAAAAGCAGCAATACCTGGCTGCAGCGCAGCAGTATTTTATTTCAGCTCAAATACAAAAAAGAAACGGATCGCCTGCTGCTGAGCCGCCATATCCTCCACCGTGCTTCCTCTAAAGAATTTTTTGTTCAAAAAGCAATTGGCCGGGCATTGAGAGAATATGCAAAGACAGATCCGCAATGGGTACTGTCATTTGTAAAACAAAACTCCCTTTCACCGTTGAGTAAAAGGGAGGCATTAAAACACCTTGTATAGATTATTGCCTGCTGAACCTTCCGTAATATCTTTTTCCTGTTTGCGGATGAAACAATTCAGCAAAATAAACACCTGAATCCCGTATATCTATTTTTACAATGGGGTTGGCCGCATCAAACCTGCTGCTGCAAATCATTTGTCCTGTGCTGTTGTAAATGCGCCCAATCATATACCCTTTCATTTCCGGGAGCTTTATGGTTAAAGAAGCGCCTGAAGGATCAGCAAAAATCTTAACAGGTGTTTGCTGCACACTTGACAGTGAAATGATTTTTACTTCACTGTAAAAAACTGTTTGCTGTTTGGTAATGGTTTTGATACGGTAACTGCTTTGCAGATCCCTTACTGTAATTTTATCTTTGTAACTGTAAGATGCCGCACCGGCATCATCACTGCCAAATACAATGGCAATTGTTTTAAATGCATTGCTGTCATCTTTCCGCTCAATTTCAAAATGATCAATATTCGTGTTGCCATCTGCGGTCCATTGCAGTTGCACAGCATTGTTTTGTTCAGTTATATCCAGTTGCCGTATGCAAAAAGCTAATGGTTCCTGCTGTACTTTTTGTGCAGGGCTGTTAATGGTGAGGAACAATAAAACCACGAAAAATATTTTTGCCATAGAGTTACATTAACTTGTAAATCCGGCTTTCACAGAAAGGGAAATTAAAGGTTAGCCATCAGGGGTATTGGGAATATGATGCAAAGCTAAACCCTGTTTCCCCGGCATGCAAGAAAATGAGATGTTATTTTTTCAGATTCGTAGTTTTACGATAGCGGTTAATCCGAAAGTTGAAACCACACAGGCTTTTCATCATTAAAATCGCCGTTATAATTAATGGTCAGTTCTTCTCCCTGCTGCACATCCCTCACCGTTTTTAAAAACATCGCTGCTTCTTCAAAATCCATAAAATATTCACAGTTGGCGTTGGAGGAATGATTATAGACGGGTATCCAGCCCAATGCCATGGCACATTGCTTCCGGTCTTCGCCCCATTCAAAAATATAATCATGCAGCTTTGTTGCATCTAAATGCAAACGATCTCCGGCGCTCATTACAATTACAGGTGCAATTTCAACTACTGTACCTGCATCAAGTTGTTCACTGATAAAAACGCCCCTGCCCCGCCCCTTACTTTCATCAATGTATAAACTTAACAAACGCATCATAAAACGGATGTTTATCTTTTAATCAAAGAAACTAACTTTCTCCCGTTCATTTCATTCTTACTATTTGCCGGGAGTAATCTTTTATATCATTTTTCATCCCGACATCTGTAATTTCGGGACGAAAAAAATATCGGTTTAACGCAAACATCAACTATGGAACTGGAATTGGAAAAAGAGGCGCCCCTTAAAGATCAGTTTGCAGAACTGATGATCCGTGAAGACAAACTGGAAATACAGGAATTCCTCAACAATCAAAACATCAGCGATGTAGCAGATCTTATTTATGAGTTTCCTGATTATGAGAGCCAGATACTGGCCAATATGAGCGTGCACCGTGCTGTAAGTGTTTTTAAAATCCTGGAACTGCCCACTCAAAAACAAATTATTAAAGAGCTGCCGCCGTTTAAAACAGCCGAACTGCTGAATGAATTACCGGCCGATGACCGCACTTCGTTTTTAGAAGAACTACCCAGCAATGTGGTGCGGGAACTCATTAAACTTTTAAACCCCGAAGAACGAAAAATAACACTGGCATTATTAGGTTATCCTGAAGACAGTATTGGCCGTTTGATGACGCCGGATTATGTGTATGTATATGCTAAAAATACCATACCGGAAGTATTTGACACCATCCGTAAGTATGGTAAAGACAGCGAAACCATCAATGTGATTTATGTAATTGATGATAAAGGTCACCTGCTGGATGATCTCCGCATCCGTGATATTATTTTAGCAGCGCCGGATAAAACAGTGGAAGATTTAATGGACGACCGTGTGATTGCTCTGAATGCGGATGATGACCAGGAAACAGCCAATGAAGCTTTTAAAATGAATAACCGTGTGGCATTACCTGTAGTGAGCAAAAGCAATAAGCTTTTGGGTATTGTAACCATTGATGACGTTTTGTGGGTGGCCAATGAAGAGTTTAGTGAAGACATGCAGAAGATGGGTGGTACTGAAGCGCTGGATGAGCCTTACTTGGAAACACCCATTATAAAACTGTTTAAGAAACGCATTGTTTGGCTGGTGGTGTTATTTGTGGGTGAATTATTAACCGCCTCTGTAATGCAGTTTTTTGAACATGAAATTGCCAAAGCTGTAGTGCTGGCATTGTTTATTCCGTTAATTATTTCAAGTGGTGGCAACAGTGGTTCGCAGGCATCCACTTTAATTATACAGGCCATGGCTGTTGGAGAAATTACAATCGCTGAATGGTGGAAAGTAATGCGCCGTGAAATTTTACAGGGTTTAATGCTGGGTACTGTGCTGGGTATTATTGGTTTTACCAGAGTTTTTATATGGCACAGTATTTCGCCGCAGATTTATGGTGATAACTGGAATGAGATTGGAATGGTGGTGGGCTTTTCGCTGGTGGGCGTTGTATTGTGGGGCACCTTAAGCGGTTCTATGTTGCCATTGTTGTTAAAGAGACTGGGAGCTGACCCTGCTGTATCCTCCGCACCGTTTGTAGCAACACTGGTGGATGTTACCGGTTTGATTATTTATTTTTCAACTGCTTATTTGTTTTTAAGAGGAACATTGTTGTAATAAAAAGAATTCAACTTTTTTTACACCCTGATTAGGGTTAATGTAAAAGTAGGCATAGCAAAGTATCCAACGGAATAGTGTAAAGCAACGGAACCATATATAAAAAACCAAGGAGGTATTGGGGAGTCTGTTATTGTTTAAATTGGTATAATAAATTTCATCATTGGGTCTTCACTTTACAAACTATAATTCGTACCTTTTGTCAATTATTAAATACATTCCAAAATGGCAGAAACAAAGGCTAAGGAATCTGAAATTGATTCTAATACATTTGAAACAAAAAATAAAGGTAACAGTGCAGTAAAAATTTTATCAAAGGTTGAAAAGAGACGAGCATTCATAAAAGCAGTAATAAGAAAAAAAAACCTTCGTAAAAAAGAAGCATTGGTAAGCGTTGATGCAGGAACCTATCTTGGAGGTAAAAAAAATCTTACCTTAAAAGCACTCCCGGAAACAGAAGAAGATTATATTCAATTAATCAGAAAAGGTATATCAAAAAAATCAATAGACCATCTTATTGAAACCACCAGCATCCCTGCTGTGGTAATGGCGGAATTGCTGGAAACCACTCCCCGAAAACTGGCCGCCATTAAACCCAACACCCTTATGGAAAAATCGCAGTCAGAAAAAGCGGTGAGCATTGCCCGTTTGTACGCATTGGGTGAAGAAGTGCTGGAGAGTAAAGATGAATTTCAGAAATGGATGAATGGCCGTGTACCTTCGCTGGGCAACAAAAGGCCTAAAGAATTTTTGGATACCACTTCAGGTATTCAAATGCTGATGGATGAATTGAACCGCATACAACATGGTGTTTACTCGTGATGAAACTTTACTGTATTACCGATTGTAAATTCGTAAATGACCTGACAGGTTACGGGGCTGCTTTAACCGGCGGCAGGTGGAACAGTAAAAGTGTTTTTCTTTTATACACCTCCCAAAATAGCTCGTTGGCACAACTGGAAACCATTAAACATTTTGATACCGGAAGGCGATACATTTCCGGCAAATGCCTCCTGGTGTTAAACGTTCCGGCAAGGTCTGTACGCACCATTACAGCCGCCAACTTGGGGCGTGGCTGGCGTAATGATCCTGCGCCAAAATATCTTCAGAAAATTGGTGATTTTTTTTATCATCAGAACCGCTACCTTATTTTAAAAGTACCTTCGGCCCTCAACCCGGAAGAATATAATTTTATAATTAACCCCCGGCATAAAGATTTCAGTAAAATAAAAATCATCAGCAGCAAACCCATTACTATAGACAGACGGCTATTAAAAAATCCGGTAAAAAGTAAAAAACACAGGTAGCTGTATCTATTATTATTATTTCGCTGAAGTTGGCGATGCCGTTCAATAACAGCATCCTAAAATGAGTCCTGCTTCTCTTAACATAATCTTTTTTCTTCTTTCCTTTACATCAGCCTATTTTTGTCAGGTTACAAAAAATTAACTTATGTGCGGAATTGTTGGTTATACCGGCCCGAGAGAAGCCTATCCTGTCATACTCAAAGGATTGAAACGTTTGGAATACCGTGGCTACGACAGCAGCGGTGTGGCTTTATTAAATCATGGATTAAAAGTATATAAAAAGAAAGGCAAGGTGGCGGAGCTGGAAGAAAGCTTGATTGGTGCAGATGTGCAGGCGCATATCGGCATTGGTCATACACGCTGGGCAACGCATGGAGAGCCGAGCGACCGTAACGCACACCCGCATGAAAGTGCAGGCGGACGATTAGCCATGATCCACAATGGCATTATTGAAAACTATGCGCTCATTAAAAAAGAACTGGAGAAAAAAGGATACAACTTTAAAAGTGATACGGATACAGAAGTGCTGCTGAACTTTATTGATGATATTCAGCAAAACAATGATTGCACTCTGGAAGAAGCAGTAAGAGTTGCGTTGAAACGTGTGGTGGGTGCGTATTGTATTTTACTGATTGATAAAAATGATCCTGAAACAATTATTGCTGCACGCAAAGGTAGTCCGCTGGTAATTGGTATTGGTAAAGGTGAACATTTTTTGGCGAGTGATGCAAGCCCCATCATTGAATACACCAAAGAAGTGGTGTATGTAAATGATTATGAACTGGCAATTGTAAGACCTGATGAATTGATTTTAAAAAACCTGGGCAACGAAAAAATTACTCCTTATGTAACCAAGCTGGATATGGAACTGGCGGCTATTGAAAAAGGCGGCTACGACCATTTTATGCTCAAAGAAATTTTTGAACAGCCCAAAACCATTTATGACTGTTTGCGTGGAAGATTGGATGTAACAAAAGGAACCATTACCATGGCGGGTGTTGAAAATTATATGGAGCAGTTGAAAAATGCGCCACGCATCATCATCATTGCCTGTGGTACGAGCTGGCATGCAGGACTGGTGGCTGAATATATTATTGAAGAACTCTGCCGCATTCCTGTGGAAGTGGAATATGCAAGTGAGTTCCGTTACAGAAACCCGGTGGTGAATAAAGGCGATGTGATTATTGCTATTTCGCAAAGTGGTGAAACAGCAGATACATTAGTAGCTATTGAAAAAGCAAAAGAACAGGGCGCTATTATTTTTGGAGTGGTGAATGCTGTGGGTTCATCCATTGCACGTGCAAGTCATGCAGGCGCCTACACGCATTCAGGACCTGAGATTGGCGTGGCAAGTACCAAAGCATTTACCGGTCAGCTGGCAGTGCTTACCATGATTGCATTGAAGATTGCAAAAGAAAAAGGCGCTATTGGTGAAGAACGTTATTTGCATTTATTGAATGAATTAAATGATGTTCCTGAAAAAGTAGATGCCATTTTAAAAAATGCAGATGAAGTAAAAGCCATTGCTGAAAAATATAAAGATTCAACCGATGCCTTGTTTTTGGGAAGAGGTTATAATTTTCCCGTGGCGCTGGAAGGTGCCCTGAAGCTGAAAGAAATTTCTTACATCCATGCAGAAGGCTATCCGGCTGCTGAAATGAAACACGGGCCGATTGCATTGGTTACAGAAACATTACCCGTAATTTTTATTGCCACCAAAGATTCTTATCATGAAAAAGTGGTGAGCAATATGCAGGAAATAAAAGCACGGAAAGGAATTGTTGTTTCCATTATTACGGAAGGCGATGAACTGAGCGCCAGTTTAAGCAATGATGTATTTGCCGTACCGCCTGCTGATGAAATTGTAGCGCCTATGCTGAGTGTGATTCCCTTGCAGTTGCTTTCTTATTATGTAGGTGTGGCCAGAGGATATAATGTAGATATGCCAAGGAATTTGGCGAAAAGTGTAACGGTGGAATAAATCAGTTAAAGGTGTTAAAATCTTATTTGCATTATTATTCTGCAGAAAAATTGTAAGCAGTAAAGGATTTGACAAATCCAAAAAAACGTTCTTTATAAATGGAAGCAGCGGGAAAAAGCTGTTTCATTTCTTTGACAGTTAGAAGGTGTACTTCATTGACACGGTTTAAAGCTGTTTCATAGTTTCCGGTTTTTTTATAATGTCCAAAACTGAAATTTTGCGTAAGCCAAACTCTGAAAGAATGTGGAAGAAATTGAAAAAAAGGAAACAACCAGTGGGGCTCCACCGGAAACCAGTAATTGGGAGTTTGAACAAAGTAATTTTTACCTACCCTTGCCACTTCATTTGCCATCTTAACCTGGTTTTCCCATTTAAACAAATGTTCAATTACGGAATTGGAATAGACAACATCAATTGATTTATCCTGGTATTTACTAAGGTCTCTTGCATCTCCTGCTACACTTGAAAAAATGTTGTTGGAAACATGTACTTCCTGCAAATTGAGTAAAATAATCTTTAGTTTACATTTGGCTTCCATAACACCCATATTTAACCAATATGCTTCTACGCCGCCTATATCAAGAATTGTTATGCTCTTGTCTGTACCTAAGGATTCGAGCTGCTTTAAAAAAAACTGAAACCGCTTTTGGCGGAATCTTTGATTGAATGAACTTCGATTATTTGGATCCAATAAATTTTTAACCCCGGAAAATTGCTGCATCAGCTTTTGCATTTAAAATCAAATATAATAAATTCTATAAGTAACTTTACATATAACATCCTATCTTGAAATCAAGAATACAAACATGAACCCTATTATAAAAAAACCAATAGGTGAAATTGGCTATAAATTTATTCCGGAACAATTTATCCCAAAGGGTGAAGATGAGTATTATTTACGCCGCAAACAAAACCGGAATGGTATTGCTTACCGCAAGTTGACGCATCATGAAATTGATGCACTCATCCGAAATAATAACACGAGCGACAACTGGGAAATGATTGAAGTAACAGATGTGTTTCATGCAGATTTAATTCAAAACTGCAAATTTTACGGATGGGTGCGCATCGGAAATTTGGAACCCTGCTTTCTTGAATTTCATGCAGTGAAGTTGCGGGCAGGTTTGTATAACAGCACCATTATCAGTTGTGATTTTGGCGATAATGTTTCCATTGACAATGTGCATTATCTCAGCCATTACATCATCGGCAATGAATGCATCATCACCAATGTACATGAAATGGGCGCTACCAACTATGCCAAGTTTGGTAATGGTGTGCTCAAGGAAGGTGAAGAAGAAAAAATCCGCATCTGGCTGGAAGTGTGCAATGAAAATGCAGGAAGAAAAATTATTCCCTTTAATGGTATGCTGCCCGGCGATGCATGGATGTGGAGCCGCAACAGAGACAACAAACAACTGCAACAAAAATTTTTAGAATTCACGGAACAGAAGTTTGATCAACTGCGTGGCTATTACGGCAAAGTGGGCGACCGAACAGTCATTAAAAGTTGCCGCATTATAAAAGATGTTTGGATTGGCAGCCATGCGTATATTAAAGGCGCCAATAAAATAAAAAACATCACCATCAATTCATCAGCCGAAGCGGGCTCACAGGTGGGTGAAGGTTGTGAACTGGTGAATGGAATTATGGAAGAAGGATGCCGTGCTTTCTATGGAGTAAAAGCCGTTCGTTTTTATATGGCATCGCACTCACAGTTGAAATATGGGGCAAGGCTCATCAATTCTTATCTTGGCAACAATGCCACCATCTCCTGTTGTGAAGTATTGAACTCACTCATCTTTCCTGCACATGAACAGCATCACAACAATTCATTCTTGTGTGCAGCTACTGTAATGGGTCAAAGCAATATTGCAGCAGGCGCTACATTGGGCAGCAATCACAACAGCAGAAGTGCAGATGGTGAGTTGATTGCAGGCCGTGGTTTCTGGCCGGCACTAAGTGTGAGTATTAAACACAATACCAAATTCGCATCTTATACTTTGTTGGCCAAAGGCGCTTATCCGGCAGAATTAAACATTCCTTTTCCTTTTTCGCTGGTGAGTAATGATGAAAGTAAAAACCAGTTACAGGTAATGCCTGCTTACTGGTTTATGTACAATATGTATGCGCTGGCACGTAATGCATGGAAGTATGTTGACCGTGACCACCGTATTCACAAAACACAATATTTAGAATATAATTATTTAGCGCCGGATAGTGTAAATGAAATATTTGATGCACTTCACCTGCTGGAATTATATGCAGGTAAAGCAGCTTTGAAAAAAGAAAACAGTGAGAAGGAATACAGCGATGCAGCCTGTATAAAAAAAGGAAAAGCTTTGCTGAAGGCCGATGATAAAATCATTGATGAACTTGAAATTGTTGCCGCAGGCTTTGAAAACAGTAAACGCAAAACGATTATTCTCAAAGCAACACAAAGCTATCAGGTATTTCAGGATCTGATTGGATATTATGCAGCCAATGAGTTACAGCATTTGATAAAAGCCAATGGCATTACTGATTTTAAAATGTTGTTGAAAAAACTTCCTGCCTCAACAAAAAGAAAAAGCTGGGTAAATGTGGGCGGGCAGTTGATGGAGGAGGCAGTCTTCACCTCATTCAAACAAAAAATTGTTGCAGGGAAAATAAAAGGATGGGATGCCGTACATGCGTTTTATGAGCAGCAATCTGATGCTTATCCTTTACAAAAATTACAGCATGCACTGGCTTCTTATTTTGAATTGAAAGGAATAAAACAACTCAGCAAAGAAACTGTAATAGAATTGCTGAAACAATCACTCAAAACAAGCGGGTGGATGGTGAAGGGCATTTATGATTCCCGTGCAAAAGATTATAGCAATCCTTTCCGCAGCATGGTATATGAAAATATGCAGGAGCAGGAAGAAGTAACAGGCGTGTTAAGCGAGAACAGTTTTATACTTCAGCAGCAGGATGAACTGAAGGAAAAGAAAAAGTTTGTTGCCAAGTTTTTGAAAAGTTTATAATCGCCTGATAAAAAACAAAAGGAGCACAAAGGACACAAAGCCTGCACAAAGTACACTACGACTTTAGAAACAAAATGATTTTTTTCGTGAGCATTGCGGTTCTTCGTGTACTTCGTGTCCCAAATTACATTTAAAGATGGAGCACAAAGGACACGAAGCCTGCACAAAGTACGCTACGACTTTAAAAACAAAATGATTTTCGTCGTGAACTTCGTGGTTCTTCGTGTACTTCGTGTTCCAGAATAAATTTGACTTAACTTCTAACCTGTTTTAATTTTACTTTGTCATTCGTGAAGCTAAACAATGAACCGCCTTGTAGATGATTATATTGAAGCGTTGCCAGATGCCAAGCGGGAAATTGCAGAAGCCCTCCGTGAACTAATTTTCACCTGTGTACCGCATGTTCAAGAAAAGCTGAGTTTTAAAATTCCGTTCTATCATTACTTCGGCATGCTTTGCTTTATGAATGAAGTAAAAGAAGGCGTTGATCTTGTTTTTTGCCGTGGCAAAGATTTAGTATTTGCATGGCCGCAACTGCAGCAAAAAGGAAGGGTAATTATGGCGGGTGTAACCATTACAGCTCTAAAAGAAATTTCAACTTATAATGTGGAAGGGTTGCTCATTGGCGCCGCTGCCTGGAATGAAGAAGCAAAACACTTACACATTTCTCCGCTAAGCCGGCCAAAAACAAAAAAGAAAAAAGCCGCTTCTAAAAAGAAACGGCTGTGATTATTTAAAGCAACAGCTTCAACCAACATAAAAGGTATTGTCTTTTATTCCCCCCAAATATTATCTTTTCCATCCAGCCAAAGCTTCACCAATTCTGTAGTTACAGATTTCGGACGTTCTAACGGGAAGCCCAACGCTCTGTCCCAGATCAAACTGGCCATTACACCCAATGCACGGCTCACTGCAAACAACACAGTATAATATTCATACTCCACCAAACCATAATGTACGAGCAATGCACCACTGTGTGCATCCACATTGGGCCATGGGTTTTTAATTTTTCCGAGCGATTGAAGAATGGGTGGCACGGTTTCATAAATATTCCAAACCGTGTTCACCAATTTATCATCAGGCATATGCTTTTTGCCAAACTCCATCTGTGCAGTAAAGCGGGGGTCTGTTTTACGCAATACGGCATGTCCATAACCAGGCACTACTTTTCCTTCACTCAATGTTTTCTTTACATATTCTGCAATCTGTTCTTTAGTGGGTGCATCAGTTTTTAATTCTTCCTGCATTTCAAAAATCCATTTGATCACTTCCTGGTTGGCCAATCCATGTAAAGGCCCCGCCAATCCATTCATACCTGCCGCATAAGCCAGATAAGGATCGCTCAATGCAGATCCCACAAGATGCGTGGTATGTGCACTCACATTACCACCTTCATGATCTGCATGAATGGTCATGTACAAACGCATCAGCTCCATAAAACCATGATCATCATAACCCAGCATGTGTGCAAGGTTACCTGCCCAGTCGAGCAAACCATTCGGGTGAATATGCTCGTTGTTTTTATACTTGCGGCGGTAGATGTAAGCAGCAATACGTGGAAGCCTTGCTATCAAAATCATGGCATCATCAAAAATGGGCTCCCAGTAATCTTTTTTATTAATACCCTCAGCATACGCTTTTGCAAAATAACTTTCAGTTTGCAGCGCCATTACACCCACCACAAACATCGTCATGGGGTGTGTGCTTATGGGCAATGCATCAATAGCGGCAAATACATGATTGGGCACATGGCTGCGGCGTTGCCAAATATCTGTAACACGGTTGGCCAGCTCTTCATCAGGCAATTCGCCAATGAGCATTAAATAAAATAAACCTTCAGGTAATGGCTGAGCGCCCTTTGGAGCTTTGGGCAGTTTTTCCTGCAACTCAGGAATAGAATAGCCACGAAAACGAATGCCTTCCTGCGCATCCAGCAAAGAAGTTTCTGTAACCAACCCCGTAATACCACGCATACCCTGGTAAATCTGGCTCAGCGTAACTTCTCCCACAACTTTATTTCCGTGATCTTTTAAAATCTGCTTGATTTCTGTATTGGCTGCATCGGCCTTTTGCTTAAACCGGTCTTTAATAATGCCCATAATCTGTATTTAAAAATGTAAAATGGTTTGCAACTCGTTAAAGCCAAAGGTAAAACAAAGACTCATAGCGCTAACAAGCTTTAAGAGGAAAAGTTGAAAGGATTTATAATTTATTCCTGCTTTCACAAATTCATAAGAAAAAAAAAAGAAAAAAGGCGGTGTTACCGGCATTTGTGCATACGAGGGAGCAATTTTGCCACGCTCGTTTCATGGTTCCATTTCCAATTGAGCTGCCTCTATCTCTTTCTCTCTCCCGGGGAGAAAGAGCGCTGCACCATACCTTTTTCAATCTTTTTGTTCTGCCACATCAACAATAAATCTATAATTATCACATATCAATGTTTAAGATATTTTGCATATTCTTTGAAAAGCAAGGGCTGTGTTTTACTAAGCCTCCCCTCGGGGGAGGTTTGGAGGAGCTTTACTTCGGCGCTCTTCTGTACAACCAAAACGCCAGCCCGCCAAACAGTACACAGGGCATCCACGCAGCAATCATGGGAGGGAAATTTCCTTTGGTTGAAAACACCATTGAAAATTTATCAAACACAATAAACGTAACACCGATAATAAATGCCAGCGCCAGGTGCAAACCACTTCCGCCACGCACTTTGCGGCAGGCAAGGATAGCAGCAATCATCGTCATAATGATTACTGAAACCGCATAGGCATCACGGCGGTAACGTTCAAATTTTAAAGCATTTACTGTTTCCGATCCCCTTAACTCTTCCTTTTTAATTAAGCGGTTGAGCCCTGGTGTTTTAAGTACATCTTTTAAATGTTCGTCGTAAGAAAGATCAAGGGGTTTATATCCAAGATTGATATAATAACTGGTAAGTTGTTTTACTTCTTCTTTCAACCCGTTTATCTTGCGTTCAATGGCATTATCCAAACGCCATTGCTTTTTGGCAGTATCCCAGGTAATGACATCGCTGCGCAGATTATACACCACTTCATTGTTTTTCACTTTCTCCATAAAAAAACCCTGTCCCACTTTTGACACGGTATCAAACGAACGGAAACCGGCATACGTAAATGTATCAATCCGCAAATGAAGATTGTTGAGGTACTGGGCGGATGAATTGTTGATGGCGCCCATATCCACATAACGTTCTTCAAAATTGGTTCTTATTTTATTGGCGGCTGGTATAAAAAAATGATTGGCAACACCCAGCAATAAGGCCAGCATAATGCCGCCGATCCAGTAAGGAACTAAAAAACGTTTCAGGCTCATACCAATACTGAGCATGGCCACCACTTCACTCCTTGCAGCCAGGCGGGA
The DNA here is from genome assembly GCA_019747705.1 of Chitinophagaceae bacterium. Lineage (GTDB taxonomy): Bacteria > Bacteroidota > Bacteroidia > Chitinophagales > Chitinophagaceae > Lacibacter. The sequence continues at coordinate 17,675 of JAIEQM010000143.1, forward strand.
AGTAAAAAACACAACCGCTATGAGCACAAATACAGGAAACAGCAAACTGATCATGTGCGGCAGAAAGCCCAGATAATATTTGGTGGCAATATCATGAAAGGTTAAACCGCTGCGGATAAAGTCTTCGCTCTTTTCACTGGCATCTACCGCAACAGTGATGAGGGCAAACAGCGCCAGCGAAAAGAAAAAAGTTTTCATGAAAAACTTCAATATGTACAGGTCCAGTTTTTTCATCAGGGTGCAAAGTAAGGAACTTGTGGTTTAATAGAATGTTAGAAAAGTAAATAGTCAACAGACCGCAGTCTGTAGCCGTGTCTTATATGCAGGATATTGCTGAAATTGCAGAAAGCTATCAACTATTGACTATTGACTATTGACTATTGACTATTGACTATCAACTATCGACTATCGACTATTGACTATCGACTATCGACTATCGACTATTGACTATCGACTATCGACTACCTACTACCAACTATCACCCAACTCACAACCTCCTCTTCAGCACTTCCACCATTTCTTTTTTCCATGCTGCAAAACTTCCGTCCAGAATGCGTTTGCGTGCTTCGTTCACCAGCCATAAATAAAACGCAAGATTGTGTGTGCTTGCAATGGTGAGCCCGGTAATTTCTTTTGCCTTGATGAGATGACGGAGGTATGCTTTGCTGTAATAGTTGCTCATTTCACAATCAATACCATCATCCAAAGGCGAAAAGTCTTTTTCCCATTTTTTGTTATCAATATTTATAACGCCTTTACTGGTAAACAGCATGGCATTACGACCATTACGGGTGGGCATTACACAATCAAACATATCCACACCCAATGCAATACATTCTAAAATATTCCAGGGAGTACCAACGCCCATCAGGTAACGGGGTTTATTAACGGGCAATTCATCACAACACAATTCCGTAAACTCATACATCATTTCTTCCGGTTCGCCCACGCTTAAACCACCAATGGCACAACCCGTTAAGCTGGTGGATGTCATAAACTGTGCTGATGCTGTTCTTAAATCTTTATACGTACTGCCCTGCACAATGGGAAATAAATTTTGAGTATAACCATATTTACCGGGTGTTGCATTAAAATGTTTAATACATCTTTCTAACCAGCGATGCGTTAACTCCGTTGATTTGTGTGCGTATTTATAATCACTGGGGTAGGGCGGGCATTCATCAAAAGCCATTACAATATCAGCGCCAATGCTTCTTTGAATATCCATTACACTTTCCGGTGTAAATAAATGCTTGCTGCCATCAATATGGCTTTGAAATACCACACCTTCTTCTTTTATTTTCCGGTTATTGGCCAAAGAAAAAACCTGGTAGCCGCCGCTATCGGTTAAAATGGGTTTGTTCCATCCGTTGAATTTGTGCAGGCCGCCTGCTGCTTCCAATACTTCAGTTCCGGGTCGCAGATAGAGGTGATATGTATTGCCAAGAATGATCTGAGCTTGTACATCTTCCTGTAATTGCTGAACAGTTAATGCTTTTACGCTGCCCACTGTACCCACAGGCATAAAGATGGGTGTTTCAATTACACCATGATCCGTGGTAACCGTTCCTGCTCTTGCTTTGGTGGAAACATCTGTGCTATGAAGCTGAAATGATAATGCGGGCATAAAGTGGGCAAAGATAAGACCGGTCTCACTTAATTTTTCAGGGAACTATAAACCAGATTTATTTACCACGTCCTTGCTTTTACCGACTTCACATTTTTAAAATGTGCATCCCTGGTTATTAATACAAAATTGTATTGAGCTGAAAGAGCGGCAATCCAAATGTCATTTTCAGGAATGGGATTCCCTTTTTTCTTTAAGTCCATTTTTATCCGGCCATATTCAAGGGCAGTATTGCCATCACATACAAGTACGGAGTAATTTTGAAGGAGTGATTTTATCTTTTGCAGATTTTTCTGCACCTGGCCGGAATTATAAGCACCCCAAAAAAGTTCACCGGCAACAATGGAGGGAATAAAAATAGCAGATGCTTTATCAACTTTTTCCGCAATCGTTCTGTCTCCATTTAACCAGGCAACGATAATGTTTGTATCAAGAATAAATTTAGTTCCAGCCATCACCATCAATTTGTTCACACCCTTCTGCAATCGCTTTTGTCATTAACATAGCATCTTTCTTATTAATGATGCCTGTAAAACTCTTTGCTGATTTTTTTTTCTTCCGCACCATCATTCTGTCTTTTTTCAAAATAGCATCAATACGGTTCAAGACATCTTCGTCCTGAACCCGGATCATATCACTTATAAGCTGCATTTTTTTAACCTCTGTAAACATCGCCGGAATTTATTCAAATTTACTGGAATTTTAGTATTGTGCACATACACTTCTGAATAAGATTTGCATTCTTTTCACCTGTAATGCAATATTTTCGCAGCCGTTATGAGAATGCACTGGCCCCAAATCCTTTTTGCTGTTTTTTGTTTGATTACATTGATCCAGATATTTTATTACCTCTGGTTCTTTATCCGTTTGGCTGTTTATAAAAAACCCAAACGAACCACCATTCAACAGCATCCTGTTTCGGTAATTGTATGTGCCAGGGATGAAGCACAGAATTTAGCTGATCATTTGCCGGAAGTATTGCAGCAGCAATATCCTTCCACTTTTGAAGTGGTGGCGGTAAATGACAATTCGTTTGACGACAGTAAGTATGTGCTGGAGTACCTGCAAAAGCCTTTCAAAAACCTTCGTCCTATTGAACTGAAACAGGAAGCAAGACATATTGCCGGTAAAAAATTTCCGCTGTCCATCGGTATTAAAGAAGCAAAACATGAACTGGTGCTTTTAACGGATGCTGATTGCAAACCCTCCTCCCCCAACTGGATTGAACACATGCAGGAAGCATTTGCACCCGGCAAAGAAATTGTACTGGGTTATGGCGCTTATACCAAAGAGCCGGGATTGCTCAATAAACTCATTCGCTTTGAAACCTATTTATCAGCCCTGCAATATTTTTCATACGCACTGGCAGGCATGCCTTATATGGGTGTGGGCAGAAATTTGGCATATAAAAAAGATCTGTTCTTCCGCAACAAAGGTTTTAGCATGCACAATCAATTGCCGGGTGGTGATGATGATTTGTTTGTGAACCGTGTGGCCACTAAACACAACACGGCTATTGTAATTGATCAGGAAGCATTCACTTACAGCGCTGCTAAAACACGCTGGAGTACCTGGCGCAGTCAAAAAACAAGACATTATACCACCAGTAAATATTATAAGGGCAGTCATAAGTTTTTACTGGGGTTATTTTCATTCAGCCATTTTTTGTTTTATCCGTTATTTGTTGCCAGTATCATTTTCTTTTGCTGGTGGATGGCGCTGGCTGTATTTGGTTTTCGTTTTTTATTGCAGGGCATTATTTATTACAGCACCATGCGTAAATTGGGAGAGAGGGATTTGTTCTGGATATATCCCCTGCTGGATGTATGGCAATGGTTCTATTATCTTTTATTTGCAAATACGTTGTTTAAACGTCCGCAATCAAACTGGAAATGATGGATATTCTCTTAAACTATTTTTCTGGTTTTACACCGCATCAAACAGAGCAGTTTTCAAAACTGAAAGATGTGTATGAAGAGTGGAATCAGAAAATCAATGTCATCTCCCGCAAGGATATTGAAAGCCTGTATGAAAAACATGTGCTGCATTCCCTTTCCATAGCAGCCATTTTTGATTTTGCACCCGGTACTCAAATTGTTGATTTGGGAACAGGCGGCGGTTTTCCCGGTATTCCTTTAGCTATTTTTTTTCCTGAAGTACAGTTTCATTTAACGGACAGTATTGGCAAAAAATTAAAAGTGGTGGAAGCGGTGGCCCAACATCTTGGTTTAAACAATGTAACCGTGCAACACACCCGTACAGAAGAAATAAAAAATAAAAAATTTGATTATGTGGTAAGCCGTGCTGTGGCGCCCCTGCGTGATTTGTGGATGTGGAGCCAGCCTATTCTTAAAGCCAAAGGTCAGGGCAAAAGTGTAACCGCAGGCGATGAAACTTATTACGGCGGATTAATTTGTTTAAAAGGCGGCGACTTAACAGAAGAAATTCACCAAAGCGGTTTGCAACCCATTGTATGGGATATTGATCAGTTGTTCCGGGAAGATTTCTTTAAAGAAAAGTATGTGCTGATGGTGAGGAAGTGAGCCCCCTCCGCCCCCTAAGGGGGAACTGCATCACACAGCCCTAACCTATCAAAGATTAAAATTAACAACAGGCTCAAAAAAGTTTTGATGACATTGTTTAAATGATGAAATGTTTATTAGGAAGTTGAATTATTTAATATTGCCCGGCCTCCCTCTGCCTTTTGGAGAGGGCCCGAGGGTGAGGTCTTACCGCTTCGTGGTATTGGCAATTGCATTTTTTATGCTCACATTTGCAGTATGAATAAAATCTCCGTTTGTATTGTGGAGGATGTTACCGATATCCGCCAGGCTTTGGAACAGATTATTGAGCTGAGTGATAACTGCACGCTTGCCGCCTCTTACTCCAGCGGTGAGGAAGCATTAGCCAAAATTCCTTTTTTAAAACCACAGGTGGTGCTGATGGATATTGGTCTGGGCAGCACCAATGGTATTGAACTGGTAAAGGAACTTAAACCCATGCGTCCTGAAATTTTATATATGATGTGTACCGTTTATGAAGAAGAGGAAAAAATTTTTGATGCCCTGCGTGCCGGTGCCAGCGGTTATATCTTAAAAAAATCATCTCCGGCCAAACTTACAGAAGCTATCAGTGAACTGGTGGAAGGCGGCGCCCCCATGAGCAGCCAGATAGCCATGAAAGTAGTAAACGCCTTTAAACATTTACCCGAACAGGAAGCCCTGCCGCCTCATCAGCAACAATCAGAAGATATAGCTGTGCTGAGCCACCGTGAAAAAGAAATACTCGAATGGCTGGCACAGGGAAAAATATATAAAGAAATTGGCGCCGAGTTACAGATAAGTGCCGAAACCGTACGCAAACATGTGTATCATATTTACGAGAAGCTGCATGTAAACAACCGGGTGGAAGCAGTGAATAAATATTTTGGCCGTTAATTATTAAACAACAACTGCATGAAAAAGGTGTTCTTGGGAGCACCTTTTTTTGTTGGGAGGAAATTTCTTTTTGGAAGGTGTTGTGTATATTTAAGTGTTGCCGGCAACCTGAATGCAACAGTTTTCTAATCTCAGGTATCAATAAAAAAGACAGCTTCTAATGTTAAGACTAATCTTACTTTTTACGACACTTTCAGCAGCGTCTTTTGTGCAGGGGCAAAAGAAAAAAAGTGTTGAACTTGATTTTATTGGGCGTTATGACAAACATGCAGATTATACAACCCGCTTTTATGACAGAACCTATACAAATGATACAAAATTGCGGGGATATAGTTATGGTGCAAACTTAAACTTCCTTCAGCCATTAACTCAGAAACTCAAACTAAAAATTGGTGCAGGCTACTACCAATTGGGTGTTGGTAAAATAGAGCAGACAACAAGGGTGAACACTATTGTACCAGCAAGAACAATAGATTACAATCACCCCACTGGGGTACAACCCCTATTTGCGACCGACTATTACAAATATGACAACCTTGCTTTGAGTGGTGGTATTATCTATGAGCAAAACCTGAAAGGGCAATGGAACTATTTTATTGGTATGGACTTTAGTTACTTATATACATTTTCCCAGCTTTACAACATTACCTATGACAATTCAAAATATCGAACAAATAATGGCAAAACACTTGGCTTTGGAGTAAATTCATATTTAGGTGTAATGCGAAGCTTTCATAAGGACAAATATTATATCAATCCTAAAATCATTATTCCATTATATCAGCAGCTTCGGGCCGACCAAGTATTCGGCGAAGACAATAGCATTAAAATGAAAAAATGGTTAAATGGCACCGGACTATCTCTTTCCATCGGAAAATATTTCTAACATTGAAAGGCTTGCTATAACAAAAGTATTTTTTTAATGGCTGGTGTCTTCATCGGCCATTTAACTGATAATTTCGGCCTTATATTGTTAAAAAAAACAGTCACTACTTAAAAATAAACAACATGAAAAATATAATACTCTTGTTACTCATTGTGCTAACCTGTAAGACTTATGCACGGCAAATACACGATTCTGCAAGCACAGAAACCAACATTGTACTGCAAACAAAAACTGCTAAAATAAAAGGAACACTTTCAATACCATTGAAAGGCAAAAAATTTCCGTTGGTAATAATAATAGCAGGCTCTGGCCCCACTGATAGAAATGGTAACAGTGGTTCAGCCGTTACTTCTAATTCGTACCGCATACTTGCTGATAGTTTATTGCAGCACAATATTGCAAGTTTACGGTACGATAAACGGGGTGTAGGCGAAAGTGCAGACAGCACTATAAAAGAAGAGGACATGGTTTTTGAAACTTACATTACCGATGCAATAGACTGGGTTACTTTATTAAAGAAAGATAAACGGTTCAGCACAATTATTATTGCAGGCCATAGCGAAGGGTCTTTAGTGGGTATGGTGGCTGCTGCAAATAAAAACGCAGATAAATATATTTCTATTTCTGGCCCAGGGGAGCCTGTTTATGAAACTTTGAAAAAGCAATTGGCCATGCAACCGGAAGCGATAAAAAAAAGTTGCTATGCCATATTAGATACACTTGTAAGTGGGAAAAAAGTTACTGGAGTGCCTGCAAGTTTATTTTCCCTGTTCAGGCCATCAGTACAACCTTATTTAATAAGCTGGTTTAAGTACGACCCTAAAAAAGAAATTGCAAAATTGAATATCCCGGTTTTAGTTATTAATGGCACTACCGATATACAGGTTGCGGTTGACAACGCTACTAACCTGCATGACGCCTGCAAGCAAAGCAAACTGGTTATTATAGAAGGTATGACGCATCTATTAAAAGAAGGCCCGGCAGACAGAAACAAAAATATTGCATTGTATAATACCACTCCAAACAAGCCAATAAAAACTGAATTGGTTGAAGCCATTGTAAATTTTATAAAAGCAAAATAGAATACTATTATAAAACAAGACTGATATGATGTGCTTTTAAATGATTAGCGTCTCCACCCAACATTTAACTGATAATTTCAGTTGGCAAAGGCTCCAACCCATAAAGAAATGATTAAAGCAAAGTAGATTGAACCATATAAACCTGACTGAACCGTCATGTCGAGGAACGAGACATCACTGAACTATAAAGCATTAAGAAACAAACCAACAATTCTCACTAATTACACAACTATTGCTTTCTTATTTTAACAGCCACATACTTCAGAGATTTCTCACTCCGCCACAATAGCGTAATAATTTAAAAAGCCCTATGGCTACGTATCGAAATGACGGCATGCTTCTTTCGTTTATAATTTGAGAATTATAAAACCAAAAAACAAGAACAGACAAAAAAATAAAACAATTGAACAGTGCATATCCCCCGGGGCCTACCTGCGGTCAGACCGGGCAAGTATCACCACTTCAACCCCAAATAGCGCAAGTACACAGCGGCCATAATAATCAGGAACCTGGCGCAAGTTTTGTCGGGCGGGTAAAGAGCGTTGGCTATACTTGTGCCTGAGTATAAGAGTGATTATATTTATGTCCTTATGAGCCGCAAAAATAAATTTATAGATAATCAGCTTTTTTTTCTTAATGGTTGGTGTCTCCACCGATCAGGTAACTGATAATCAAATCCCCGGGCCGACCTGCGGTCAGACCGGGGGCTGCATCACCATTTCAACTCCAGCTTATTATTTTTCCTGTCCACATCGGCCATACGCTGCGTGGGATCAATTTCAACACTGGTTAATTCTGATAAACGTTTATCAAACTCAATTACATAAACAGGATGTGTCCATTTCCAGGCAGGATACACTTTACGCTGCATGCTGTCTTCAGCAGATTTACTGCCAAACATTAAATACATCGGCACATAATGCAGTTGCTGTGTTCCATCCTTAAAGGTAATCACCACATCAACAGGCATGGGTATTTCACCCACACGTTTAATACTGATTTTTGATTTACCACCTTCTTCCCACAAACTGTCAATAGCATAATCAATGGTTTTGGTGGTATTGATCCAGTATTCTTTATACCAGTCAAGCTGCATACCACTTGTTTTTTCAGCCACACGGATGAAATCATTTACATTGGGATGTTTAAAACGCCATTGCCTGTAATACTCCGGTAAAATTTTATTTCTTGTTTGCTCACCCACTATATAACCAAGCTGGCTCATAAACACACAACCCTTACTGTAAGAAGCAATGGAATACGCATAGTTGGTATTGAAATGATCTGCATGGGTGGTCATGGGTTCTTCCAGCCGGCTTTTAACCAAATTAAAATAACTGTTGTAATTGGCGGAATGATACAGGGGCAGCTTATCATCTTTATACACTGTACCATTTTTCTTTGCTGTTTCTGTTGCATAGTAATCTTCCACACGGTCGGTTGCAAACTCTGTAAAGCCTTCATCCATCCATGCATACAAACTTTCATTGGTACCCATCAGCATTTGAAACCAGGTATGCATCCACTCATGAAACACTGTGCCCAGGCCGGGGCCATTTAACAAAGTAGCCATCGGGTATTCCATACCGCCATCACCGCCCTGTATAAATGAATATTGTTTGTAAGGATAGTCGCCAAATGTTTTGATGATAAAAGGATACACTGTTTCAGCAGCATCAGCCACGGTTTGCCAGGCCGCATCATTCTTTGCATCATTGGCTTTATAATTGTAAAGCACATGCAGTGTGGGTCCGTTTTTTACTTTGCGTACAATATGTTTGAACTCTGCATCAGCCGCCCAAACAAAATCATGCACATTGGGTGCTGTAAATTTCCAGGTGAGTGTATTGCCTGCGGGTCGTACAACTTTTGCTCCTTCCTCTTCATATCCATAACCAATCTGGCTGGCATTGGTTAAATAGCCTGTGCCGCCAATGATATAGTTTTTATCAATGGTAATGTTCACATCATAATCGCCCCACACACCATAAAACTCCCTTGCCACATACGGTGTGGGATGCCATCCTTCATAATCATATTCGCAAACTTTGGGATACCATTGGCTCATAGAAAATTTTACTCCATTAGCTGCATCTCTTCCGCTTCTTCTTATTTGAACGGGCACCTGTGCTTCAAACGCCGTTTCAATAACAATTTTTTGCTTGGGTAGAATTGGTTTTAAAAGTTTTACTTCCAGTATGGTTTCATGTTCTTCTGTTGTTTGAACAATGCCATTTATTTTTAAAGACTTCACACGCTGGTAACCGATTTCATTTTCTTTTAAATTAAGAATGCGGTCTTTTACACGGCCATCCCAGTCCTGCCGGTTGTTGCCAATTATTTTTTTACCTAGCTCCCGGCTTCTTGCATCCATCATAGAGTTTGGCTGAAAGGCATTCCAGTACAAATGAATAAACATCCGTTTCAATGTATCTGGTGAGTTATTGGTGTATTCAATTTTTTGTGTTCCGGTAAAACGGTTGGTTTGCACATCCATGTTTACATTCATAATGTATTTGATACGTTGCTGCCAGCGGTCGGGCTGGGCAAAAGAAAATGCTGTGATACAAAGGCAAAGGAGGAACAGTATTGATTTGGGCATACTCAGTTTATTGAGCAGCAAATATCTTTAAAAAACCATTTCGGGAATCGTTAAATGATAAATGGAGTGTCAGATGGATTTTTCATCTTTAATATACTCTTTGCGGATGCCATCCATAAGGTGGACATTGGTGAGTTTTGTTTCCTTAGCAGCCACGGCGGCAAGTGTGGCAAACTGCACCGCATTGAGAATAGATGCGCCGCTCATTTCATATTGTTTAGATAATTCTTCCAGGTTCACAGATGCATCAGGCGCTAATGAAGCAGGCAGGGCTTTCTTCCACAGCAATAAACGTTCAGCCGCATTGGGCATGGGGAAATGAATAACGGCATGAAAGCGGCGCAGGAATGCTTCATCCAGGTTTGTTTTAAAATTAGAAGCAAGAATGAGCAGACCCGGGTAATCTTCCACCCGTTGCAATAAATAACTCACTTCCTGGTTGGCATATTTATCATGACTGCTCTGCACATTGGTACGTTTGCCAAACAATGCATCTGCTTCATCAAAAAACAAAATCCAGTTCTTTGTTTCTGCACGGCGAAAAACAGACTCTAAGTTTTTCTCTGTTTCGCCAATGTATTTTGAAACCACCTGCGACAGATCAATCCTGTACACTTCCTTATGAAACTCACGGCCCAGCAAAGCAGCTGTTAATGTTTTACCCGTGCCTGACGGACCAAAGAACAATACACGGTAGCCGGGTTTTACTTTTCGTTTGAGGTTTTCATCTTCAAACAACACATGATGATGCTGCAACCATATACCGATATCTTTTACCTGCTGTGCTGTTTGCGGATGCAGCACCACATCATTCCAGTTCATATCTGTAACAACTTTTTTTGCAGGAAAATCCAATCCAAAACGGGGAACGGTTTCTTTGTTGAGTAATATCTTATCCACCATTTCCTGTGCCAAAATAATTCTTCCGCTCATAGCCGGTTCACCTTCTTTTACAGGCTCCAGCCACAAAATGTTTTGCTTGTTGAAAAAATGATCTTCTGCAAAATATTGATGCACCTGCAAACGGTCTTCCACTTTTGTGCCTGCTAAAACAAACTGTGCCGTTTCGCCTGTTGGTAACATGCTGCGGTGGTTGATTCCTTTTACACCGCCGAACTCCGGAAAGTCGCCACCGGTTGGCAAATATTCACGGATCATGGCTTCAAAAAAATTGGGGCTGACGTGCGGCACCAATGCCAGCAGGAGAATAATCCATTCATCAGCCGTTTCAATTTGCGGCACCTGCTGCAGCATTTCTTTTTTAAAGAGATTGCCATTGAACTCTTCGCCCAGCCATTTTTTAAAATGAACATACTGCTCATTGAAATGGGTTTGCATGCGGTGGGCAATGATTTTTTGCAAATCAGTTAAGGCTGATTCGAGGGCGAAAGAGGAAGCGGTATGATGAAGGGTGCAGAGCATGATTGAATTATACAAAGTACAAAACTTATTTATTATGGGCAATTACAAGTAATTGTAAAATTGTTTGCCCCGTTTGCGTCAAGTAATGCACTTGCTGCATCAGAAGATGCTCTTCATGCAACTTCTATACGGTCGTGCATAGCCTGTATATGTGCCTGCAAACCGGAAACGCAGCCGGTAAAAGTATATGGTGTATTAATGGTTGCAGTGTAACCGTTAAATTTAGCCACATGCTGCTGCTCATGTGCACTTAAGGTTGTATTGATAAAATTTTGTACGGCCGTAGTTTCACAGGGAGTTAACCCGGATGGGGGGTGAAGGAAGAAACACAGTTGGATTTGCTGCAAATGTTGATGTAATTGTTCCTGTGCTTGTAACACATTCATTGCCCGTACATCCCCTGCAACTTTTAGCTCTTGCCTGATTACCCGAAGATGAAAAGTTATTGGTATAATTTGCAGATGTGCCTCCGGAAACTGACACTCCCTGGCAATTGGCATTATGTGTTGTATTTTCTGTAAATGTTCCTTCCCCTTCAAACTGAACATTCGGCAATGGAGTTGCATCTGCTGAAGCGCCTTCATCGACAACTATATGATAATCGCACTTACAGACTGCGTGAGACTGTTTCTTGTATTTGCTCATTCTGCAAATTTAATCATACGGCATAGCCCCGAGTACATTACCACCGCCAAAGGCGGTGGGTTTCTAAGTCAAACTAAACCGCCATCATTTAATAAAGCTGCGGTACATGTATTGATGGTCGGGCGCCCAAAAAAATGCTGGAAACAGAACTACTTGTCTTCTGAAATCCTGAAAGCTTAGAGATGTCTCCTATCGTCGACATGACGGCACTCTGATGGTGTGAGTCGTTTATGCGGATAAACTCTCCGCTACCAATTTCAAACACTCAGTAATTTATCAAACGCTTACACCGTCATTCCGAAAGAAGCCATGAGGATGATTTGAATTGCTGCGCTGTTGCGGCGGAATGAGGAATCGCTAA
>JAIEQM010000084.1 GCA_019747705.1 Chitinophagaceae bacterium
AAAGGCTGCTCTGTGGCTGGGATGAAAAATTTCTATCCAAAGTTGTTTTTAAAGAAATTTAGATGCGTTTGCCCTGCATCCTAATCTGATTTTTTCCGTCATTAAAAAGGCGTTTGTACAAAAGAAAAAAACGTTACGTCGCTAAAAGCGGCGGGATTAAGTTATCTTTACTCTGTCTGCCGAAACTACTTATCATTTTTTCTACAGATGTGTGGCTGCGGTTGCAGTAATTACAACAGTAAAACAATATTTATTTTTAATATGGCAGAAACCTGGAATAAAAAAGAACGGGAGAAAAAAAAGCAACAGCAAAAAAAAGAAAAAGCTGAAAAGAAAGCACAACGCAAAGAAGACTCTCAGGGCAAAAGCTTTGATGATATGATTGCTTATTTGGATGAGAACGGCAATCTTTCTTCCACCCCGCCCGATCCGAAGAAAGCAAGAAAGTTTAAGTTAGAAGATATTGAAATTGGTGTGCCCAAAGCCGAAGAAATAGACCCGGCTGATTTGATCCGCAGCGGCACTATAACATTCTTTAATGAATCCAAAGGTTATGGTTTTATTAAAGACCTGAAAACGCAGGAAAGCATTTTTGTTCATGCCAATAACCTGCTGGAACATGTGGGTGAAAAAGATAAAGTGAGTTTTGAAGTGGAAATGGGGCCAAGAGGCGCCAGTGCAGTGCGTGTGAAGAAGGCAGTAGCTGTGTAATGTTTTAGAAAATTGTTATATCAGAATTACAGAAACCCACACAGATTTGCGTGGGTTTTTTAGTAAGGCTATAAAAAGATAAGAAACGAAATTGATATTTACGTGTTGAACTGCGGTTCATCTGTTTCATTTACAAAAAAAACCGGAGTTGTGTGATACGCAATGGTATTTCAACTCCGGCGATTTTACCAAAACCGAAACGTTATCAGAAAGTAAAAGGATAAGTAAGCCCATAAATTGTAATAGTTCCTTTATTATCACATTCCCCATTTCCAAAATCAACCAGCGCTTCAACACCATTGAAATTATACTTTACCGTTCCTGAAACAATATACGTACAACCGGCGCTGTTAACTAATGATTTGGTGATTTCAGCAGTAATAGTTCCTGCATTACTGGTTTGCGCAGATGAAGTACCGGTTCATTCATACACATCATCTGTATAAATAAAAGGTGTAGCCATTCCCTGTTTTTGTTTATACGTTAATGCAGCTTTATAAAGAGCTGTGCCGTAAAATGAATTGCTGATGTTTAACCCATCAGTACCTGCAAAAAATGCATTGCCGGTTGCAGGCGTGTACTGGTAAGCAAGCGCCAGTTGACCATTATAGTTTGTAAACGCATCTGTAAAGCTGATATACTTTGCTTTTACAACACTCACAGCGTTATTGGTAAACTGGTAACTGTATTCCACCTTGCCTTTTCTTACAATGCCTGCAGCAATATCATTGGGGCAGCCGGCTCCATAATCAAAACCAAGTGTAATTCTGAAGCCTCCGGCAGAATCAACTGATAATGCAAACCCCGGGCACAGGTCTTCCACCCTGTTTTCTATACGGCCACCCACTTTTGCTTTACTTTGATTTTGCAGTGAGCCATTAAACATGTTATTGATGAACAACTCATTGTGGAGGGCCGTTCTCACCTGGTCCACAGTAACCTCTTTTTGTTTATCAGATGATTTGTCTTTTTTACAGGCTGTGATCATTAGTACAATACTGCCTGCACACAGTAAATAGCGGAATAGCTGTTTCAGATTCGTTGTCATGGTTAAGAAATTTGAATGAAGAGAATTTGATTTTCGTATGTAATGACGAAGCAAATCCTGTACCTGTTACAGATACTGTGCAGGTTTTGAACCAACAATGCTTTTTTTTGAACGAAGGACAATATCAGCTTAACATACTCAGGATAGGATAGCCTACAATAAAAAGTAAAACCGCAGTTATTAAGAATGCAATCCCGTTCGTTTTGTCTTTTGTTAGAACCAATAGCAAACCAACCAGCAGATCAATAAAAGCGGCAGACATGGCCATCCAGCCGGCAAAACCTATGGTTTTATAGAAATATAAAAGTGTCCGTCACTTGTTACAAGAGTAAGGATGATGCTGAAAACAACTACAAAAACAAAATTGAGTCCGATTATTTTATACGGGAATTTCATGCAGCATCATTTTACTTCACAATCATAAAATTAAAAACAGCCGAACCCTCAGCATGCATCACACCCACCCAGAAGGGGATGATCCCTTCTGTTAACCTTGCATTTTTAATATCCCCCAAATCAAGAATGTATTCCGGCTTCCAGTTAAAATTACCCTGCAAAAAATGTTTTACTGTATTTTTTGCGTCTGCATCATTGCCGCAAATAAATAAATGATGATTCCCTTCATTTACCAGCCGGGCATCAATCATTAGGGCAGCAGTAACGGTGTTTAATGCCTTTACCACCTGAGCAGTTGGCAATTGTTTTTGAATTTCTTCACCCAAACTCCAGGTATTGCAATATTGCGGAAGTAATGATGGCGGCATGCCACTGGAGAAATCCAACGGATTGGTTAAATCAATAACAACTTTATCAGCAAAGTTCGATGGCTTGGTACTTTGCAATGCATCAACAGTTCCATTGCCGTTTAAACAAATAAAAATCACTTCGCCAAATAAAGCCGCATCAGCAAATGTTCCGTTGAATGCATGGTTACCGTTTGCTTTTACCCAGGCAACTGCTTTTTCATTGTCAGCCGTTCTGCTGCCCAGCATTACAGCATGTCCTTTTTGAATGAGCGCTGTTGCAATAGTTTGACCCACCATACCGGTGCCGAGGATTGCTATGTTCATTTGCCCTGATTTTAGAAACTGAATGTAGCACAAAAAAGAATTCATATACATGCAGCAGGCAGCTCCATGCTGTTAAGTTCATTAAAACAATGATATTTGCGCATTACAATTACTAACAGCATGCCTTTACGAATGATTTTGGGGTTGATGAGTTTTTTTGTATTTATCAATACTTCTTCTTCACAAAACAACACAGCGACTATTTCAGGGATAGTTAAAAATGCGGCAGATAAATCGGCAATTGGTTATGCCAACGTCATTTTAAAAAATGAAAAAGACAGCAGCTTTGTTACCGGCAGTATTACCCGTGAGGACGGAAGGTTTACAATGATTGATATAAAACCCGGCACTTATATTCTGCAATTATCCTTCACCGGTTTTGCCCCGCTTCAGCAAAAAATCATTATCGGCACACTCAATCAATTTTATGATTTGGGTACAATTGAGTTAAAGCAAAACAATGTAACCCTCAATGAAATTACCATCACCGGCAAACCACAGGAAGTGAGTGAAAAGATGGATAAAAAAACATTTGCGGTGGCTGATAATATTGCACAAAGCGGCGGCAGTGTACTGCAGGCATTAAAAAACCTGCCCGGCATTACGGTAACACAGGATGGAAAAGTGGAACTGCGTGGCAGTGATAAAGCAGCAATCCTTATTGACGGCAAACAAACAGCATTAACCGGCTTTGGCAATCAAACAGGATTAGATAATATTCCTGCATCAAATATCGAGCGCATTGAAATCATTAATAACCCATCAGCAAAATATGATGCTAATGGTAATGCAGGCATCATCAACATCATCTATAAAAAAACAAAACAGGAAGGCTTTAATGGGAAGGTTGGTTTTGCAACCGGGTTGGGTGCATTATGGATGAAGAAAGAAAACTTGCCGGGCATTCGTCCGCAATACCAGCGAACGCCTAAAATCAATCCTTCGCTTTCAATAAATTATCGTAAGAAAAAAGTAAATCTCTTTTTGCAATCAGACTGGCTTTATACAGAAACACTCAACAAGAATGAATTTGCTGACCGAACTTATAATAATGGTGATGTGGTGCGTCAACAAACAAAACGCAACCGCAATACACATTTTCTCAACAACAAAGCAGGTATTGACTGGTACATCAACAGCAAAAACACAATTACTGTTTCAGGTTTATATGGAATTGAAAAAATTATTGACCGTGGCGACCAACCTTTTTTGAATACTGATTTTTCAAAACAACTAAGGCTCTGGCAATTTTTGGAAGATGAGTTGAAAACAACGATTGCTGCTACTGCACAATATGAACATAAGTTCCAGCAGCCGGGTCATTTGTACCGTGTTGGTTTTAATTACACCTTTCACCGTGAAGATGAAAAATATTTTTTTACCAACACCTTACCCAGTTTTACCGGGCTTGATTCATTTGCATTAATATCAGATGAACATGTGGCTGATGTTAATTTTGATTATGTAAAACCTCTAAAGCATGGAAGGTTTGAAGGTGGTTTTAAATTCCGCTACAGGGATATTCCCACCAATATGCAATTTAAGCCCGGGCTTAATTCACCATTGGATACAGGCGCAGGCGGTGCAGCTACTTATACTGAAATCATTCCTGCGGCATATGGTACTTATATTTATGAAAGCAAAAAATTTGAAGCGGAAGCTGGCTTAAGAGTAGAATATGTAAAGCTTGATTATTTTGTGAACCCCAATCACAATACCTATAAAAGTGATGGATATAATTATACGCAACCATTCCCCAATATCCGGCTGGCTTATAAAATTAACGACAATAATAAGCTTTCTTTATTTTATAATCGAAGGGTTGACCGGCCGAATGAAGTGGACATCCGCATTTTTCCAAAGTATGATGATGCTGAAATAATAAAAGTGGGCAACCCGGCTTTGCAACCGCAGTTTACAAACAGCATAGAGCTTGGCTATAAAACCAATTTAAAGAAAGGATATTTTTATTCAGCCTTGTATTACCGCAGCACCAGCAATACCATTACACGTATTGCCACACAGGCGCCGCCATCCACACTTATCTATACCGTTTTTCAAAATGCAGGCAACAGCAGCAATAAAGGAATAGAAATGATTTTTCAAAAAGATGTTTCAAAATCATTTTCCTTCAACACCAATTTAAATGTTTACAGAACGGTGATAGATGCCTTTACGGTTGTAAATCAATATCCCGTGCCTTCAGTTTTCAGTGCAGCAAAAGAATCCATCACTTCCGGCAATATTAAACTGAATGGCTTTGTGCATTTGCCCCGCAAAACGGAGTTGCAGTTTACAGCCGTTTATTTAGCGCCTGATTTAATACCACAGGGCAGGATTGCTTCCCGTTTTTCAGTGGATGCAGGCATGAAAAAACAAATTCACAAAGGCAAAGGTGAATTGTTTATGAACGGAACAGATTTATTTAATACACTCCGCATCAAAAAAAATATTCAGGGTAACGGGTTCCGGTATGTGAGTACAGATTATTTTGAAACACAGGTATTCAGAGTTGGATACAGTTATAAGTTTTAAATGACTTGTTTAATTTTTTTGTTTAGTAAAATGCTTTTTTAAAAAAAGGTCCTGCTAAGAATAGCGGGGCCTGGACATGCCTGCCGCACAGATGCTGCGGCAGTTTTTTTTGCTGAAAGTTTCAGCAATAATATCGGCGTGCTCTATTCATGCATTGTTCAGTTTAACAGCTATTCATTATGCACTACCATTCTGTATGAAACCTTAATCCAATTACATGCACCGGCCCACGGTCTTTATTGCAAGCAGGGTTTATTACAAACTGGTAACCCGGGCTCAATGAAAATTTGTTATGAAACATACTGATTTTATAATACCATTCAATTATTGTTTCCATACTGTAATTAAGTTTTCCATCATCAATCATAAACCCATTACCTCCTGCTGCTAAAAAATTCCGGTGGTCTTTTGACAGGCCGTTCTGCACCACAGCCACTCCCGGCACATCATTGCTTTGTTTCCATGTATCACCATGAACAGTATAACCATAGCCTAATGAGCGGTCAATTTCTGTAAAACACCAGGTTTCATTTTTACCGTCATTATAACTGGCAATTGCAAATACACCTGCACTTTTTGAAATTTGTTTTTCTGCATTTACTGTAAAGCCGGTTTTATTGCGGCTGAATACTCTTGTTGCTGTAATATCTTTATCATTTCTTAAAACTGCCAGGTTGTAATTACCCATATTGGTCCGGTTAAAAAACCAAGCACACGCAAAGTACCCGGGCGCTCAGCCGCTCCAAAATCCTGTGATACCTCTGCCTGCCATGAAAAACTTTTACTGTAATTAAAATTCATTTGTGCACCGTTGGCCTCTTTGGGTAATAATGCAGCAGCAATCCCTGCTTCAAACCTGTCAGAAATATATTCAGCAACAAACCCAAATGTATAACCACGCACATTGGCCGCATAATCATAAGCGCCTGATGCCATCAATGCCCAGTTCATGTATTGTGTGCGTGGGTCATTGGCATAGGTATTTTCATCCAGCAAACCGCCCTATGATAATTTACCTGCATGCGGTACAATGTATTTTTCAGTAATGGTTCGTTTCATTTGCAGCGCTTCATCACTCAGCTCAATTGTTTTTCCGCCAAGCGGTATATACTGCCGCACAAATGCCCTTGCTATATACACCACCGGTTTTACATTGCCCACACGGAAGGTTTCTCCATTGGGGAAACCGGCAATACCTGTGGCTCCGCTCATTCCCTGCCCGCCTGCCATTTCGGGATTAAAATAAACTTCTGTATTTTTTGCCAGCCTGTAACCCATAAACAATGTAGATGTTAATGAAGTGGAAGGCGTTTCTTTTTGTTGTAAACTTTTTACTCCGGCATAAGGCGCTTTAATCGCATTATGATTTTGAGTGATGGTGGTTAATTGAAAATGAACCGACCAGCGGGAAGTATCCTGTGCAAAAATTTTTACGGTACACATAAAAAACACTACTATCGTTAAAAAATAATTCAATCTTTTGTTATCAGTTATTTTTCTGTTCCACTTTTCCAATCATTCCCATCTTATGCATCAGCTTCCTGTTTTCACGCATGTGAATAAACTTATGTACCAGTGCATAAATTACAGGCAGTATGAGTAAAGTGAGAATGGTGGATGTAATTAAACCCCCAATCACCACAATAGCCAGCGGTTTTTGTGTTTCACTCCCGATACCGGTTGAAACAGCAGCAGGCATCAAACCAATCATGGCCATCAAAGCCGTCATCACCACTGGTCTTACTCTTGATATTACACCTTCTTTAATGGCCAAGTGCAAATGCATTTTTGCATCTAAGTTTTTTCTGAAAACAGAGATGAGGATAACGCCATTCTGAATACACACACCAAATAATGCAATAAAACCAATACCAGCAGAAATGCTGAAGTTGATGCCTGTAATATGCAATGCAAGGATACCGCCAATTAACGCAAACGGAACATTGAGAATGGTGAGCAATGCATCTTTTGCATTACCAAATGTTACAAACAGGATTAAAAAAATCATAAACAGGCATAACGGTACTACCTGTCCGAGTGTTTTGGTGGCACGCTGCTGATTTTCAAATTCACCATTCCAGGTCATTTTATAACCTTGTGGCAACTGAATAGCCGCACCTGTTTTTTGCTGCGCTTCTGCAATGGTGCTTCCCAAATCACGCCCACGCACTGAAAATTTTACAGTGATGTAACGTGCATTGTTATCACGGTAAATAAATGCAGGGCCTGTAAGAATGCGGATGTTTGCAATTTCACTTAACGGAATTTTTGCGCTATCATTGGTGGGAACCATGAGGCGTTCAATAGCATCCTGTGTGGCACGGTATTGTGATTGATAACGCACACGCACATCAAACTTCCGCTCACCTTCATACAACTGAGTAGCAGCTTTGCCGCCAATGGCCATTTCAATTACACTGCTGGCATCTGCCGTGGTAATACCATAGCGTGCCATTTTTTGCTGATCCAGTTCAATACGGAACTCCGGCTGCCCAAGGTTGCGGATGATGCCGAGATCTTCAACACCTTTTATATTGCGTAAAATATTATACACTTTATTGGCATTACTGTCCAGCACATAAAAATCTTTTCCAAATATTTTTACTGCCAGCGCTGCGGGCACACCTGCTACTGCTTCAGCTGCATTATCTCTTATAGGTTGAGAATAATTAAATACAACACCTGAAAAGTTTTTCATTTGCGCATCCATATTATTAACCAGTTCATCATAACTTATTTTTTCTTTCCATTCTTTTTTGGGAAATAAGTCCACTGCTATCTGCACATTAAAAAAACCTTTGGGGTCAGTACCATCATTGGTGCGCCCCACTTGCGTAAGTGTATGGCGCACTTCGGTAAACTTATCAATCAGCTCCGTCATTTTTGACGAAATGCTGTCTGCTTCATTTAATGAAACACTGCGGGGGAGTTCGGCGCTGATCCACAAAGCGCCTTCGTTCAACTGCGGCAAAAATTCACTGCCCAGGAATTTGGCTGAAAAGAATGTTACTGCCATTACCACCAGTGCAATAACCAAACTTGTTTTTTGCCGGGCATAAACAATATTGAGCAATTTTTTTACACCCTTTTCAAAAAAGTTTACAACAGGATTGTTTTTTTCTTTTACATTTTTACGAAGCAAAATACTTGACAAGGCCGGCACCAATGTGAGTGTAAAAATTAAAGCGCCGAGTAATGCAAAGCCCAGGGTATAAGCCAATGGCGAAAACATTTTTCCTTCTACTTTCTGAAAAGCAAAAATGGGAATGAGGCAGGTAATGATAATGAGCTTGGAAAAGAAAATGGCTTTCCCCATTTCAGCACCTTTGTTTTTAAACACACCCAGCTTGGCAAGTTTATTAAAACGCTCCATGCCCACTTCATGCGCCTTATGCGCCATGGCTACAAACAAGCCTTCCACCATTACAACGGCGCCGTCAATGATAATACCAAAGTCAACAGCGCCCATTGAAAGCAGGTTGGCATTCATTCCTTTAATACGCATACAAATAAATGCAAACAGCAATGAAAGCGGAATGATGATGCTTACAATTACGGTTGCTCGCCAATCTGCCATAAACAGAAATACAATCACTGTAACCAGTATAATGCCTTCAATCAAATTATGAATTACTGTTTCAGTTGCGTAATCCATTAAAGTAGTACGGTCATAAAATGGAACAATCTTTACATCAGCAGGAAGGATATTGTTATTGAGTTCTTCAATTTTTGTATGCAGCCGTTCCAATACTTCTCCGGGGTTTTCACCTTTGCGCATCACCACAATACCTTCCACCTGGCCGGGCACATTATCTTGTGAAACTGTTCCCAACCTTGGCGCTGTTGCTTCTTTTACTTCTGCCACATTTTTTACCAGCAGCGGAACGCCATTTATTTTTGTGATGATGATGTTTTCAATTTCATCAGGCGAATTTAAAATACCAATGCCTCTTACCACATAAGCCTGGCCGTTACGTTCAATTACATCGCCGCCCACATTCACATTACTTTTACTGATGGCTGAATAAACATCCAGTGAAGTAAGATTGTATTTTACCAGCAGATCAGGATTTACACCTACTTCAAAAATCCGTTCTTCGCCACCAAATGTATTTACATCTGCTATGCCCGGCACGCTTTTAAACTGCCTGTCAAGCACCCAATCCTGTAGGGCTGTTAATTCCCGGATGCCAACTGTTTTACTTTGTAATGTATAACGGTATATTTCACCCGTAGGTCCATAGGGCGGTTGTACTTCCGGCTTTACTCCTTCCGGTAAATTGGCATTTATGATACGGCTCATTACCTGCTGGCGGGCAAATGCATCATCCACATCATCATCAAAAATGAGTGTGATATAACTTAAACCAAAAGAGGAATTGGTGCGCAGGTTAATTTTCTTTTGCACACTGTTGAGTTCTGTTTCCATTGGGATGGTAATGAACTTTTCCACTTCTTCCGCACTGCGGCCGGGCCATTGGGTAATGATGATGATTTGTGTATTGGTAACATCCGGAAATGTTTCAATGGGCGTATTCTTATAACTCCAGATACCAATGGCCACCACTACCAGCGTTAAGAAAAAAACAAAATACCGGTGGCGCAATGAAAAGTGAATAATGCTTTTGATGAAATTGTTCATACAGTTGTTTTGCTGGCAGAATTACTTTTTTGAATTTTTCAGATCAATGAGTTGCTTGTACAGTAATACCTGGTTTTTGGTTACGATATAAGTACCCTCTTTAACACCATCACTCAAAAATGTACAGGCGCCCACCACTTTTAAAACAGAAACAGGACTGATGCTGAAATCGCATTTGTTGCGGTAACTGATGACGAAATTCTTTCCATTGTCATTAATGATAGATGCAGAAGGCACACAAACTGCTTTGGCTGATTCTGTTTTACTCACTGCAATGCTGGCAAACATTTCCGGCTTGAGCATTCCGCCGGAGTTGTTAAGAACAATTTTTATTTTCATTACTTTGGTTACAGGATCCAGTGTTTGATTTACTTTATCCACTTTGCCAATAAAAACACTGTCAGGATAGGCAAGTGTGGTTACTCTTGCTTTATATCCTTCTTTTACTTTGGCAATATCACTTTCATATACATTGGCCCATATCCAAACATCTTTTGTGTCGCCAATGGTAAAAAGAGTTGTACTGTTATCATTACGGATAAAGGCGCCGGGGTTGATATTTTTTTCAACCACATAGCCGCTTCTTGGCGCCACCACCCTGTATTCGCCACTGGATGATGTTCTGCCACCGCCATTGATTAAAATCTGTTCTTTAATTTTTTGTGCATTGGCAATGGCTTTGTTATACGTTTCTTTTGCTTCAATAAACTCCCGTTCACTGCTGATGCCGTTTTTAAAAAGTTGTTCTGCATTATCCATTTGTTTTTTGGCAATGGCAATATCTGCATTGGCAGCGCTGAGGTCAGAATAGTTGCCGGCCACATCTGCACTTTTGATTACAGCAAGCAACTGCCCTGCACTTACTTTATCTCCAACAGAAACGTTTGCTGATAATACCTGTCCGCTGCTGAAGGGATAAACATGCACCACTTTATTTTCATCAAACCCTATTTCACCGCTGAGTTTTAATTCTTCATTAATATTTTTCAGTGCAGCCGTATCTGCCTTTATCATATTCATCATGGAATCGCTGATGCAGTTGGGATTTTCTTTTACTGTTTCCGGTTGCTTTTCTTTACAGGAAAAAAGTGCAACTGTAAAAACACTCAAAAGCAAATAGTATTTGTTCATAAAGAAGTTATTATAGATTGAAGAAGTTGGTATTGGTTACAAAATTGATTTCGGCAGCCGCATTGCGTATATTGCTGATTTGCTGCAGCTCCAGCAGTCTTGTATTTTTATAGGAATCAAAAAAGTCAACAAACTCCACCAGGCTCACCTGCCGTTCTTTATAACTGCTGAGCATGTTTGCAAGCAAATCATCATACTTGCCCTGCCACTCCTGGTTGATATTACTGACCATTTCACTGCTGATGATTAATTTTTGATACGCTGCTGCCACTTCATTACTGATGGTATTTTGTAGTTGCTGCTCCATTGTACCGGCTTGTGAAATGCTTATTTCAGCAGCTTTAATATTCCCTTTGTTCCTGTTCCAGAGCGGAAGGGGCACATTAAAGGAGAGACCCACATAATTAAGGATATAAGAATTCCGCATATCATAATTGGGTCCAATGGTAACATTGGGCGTATTAAGCGCTTTTTGATAACGGAGGTTATGCTGATTGTATGTTTTTTGAAGATGTGCCGCAGCAAGATCGGGCCGTAATTGCAGGGCGCTGTCTATTAACTCTTTCAATTGTACACGGCTGATACTGCCGGAAGGAAGTAATGTACCTGACAGCGACCTGAGCTTTACGGTATCGGGTAGCTGAAGAAATATTCTGATTTCTTTTTGCAGGTCCTGCTGGTCTCTGAGGTTGTCATTATATTCTGACTGCAATGCAAAAACAAGGCCTTTAATACGGATATTATCTCTTTGAGAGATGTTGCCCACCTTCAGCATTTCATCCATTCCTTCAGATAATTTTCTGAGCGTAAACAGCTCCTGTTTATACAGCGCCTCCATTGTTTGCAACTGGTACAGGTTGTTAAGATCAGAAATTAATACAAAGCGTAAGTTGCGCATCAGGTCATTAAACTGATTTTTTGAACGTGCAACATTATCTTTTGCCATTTGTACAAGTTTCTGCCGTTTGCCTGCAGTAACAAGTACCTGTTGAAGTTGCATGAATATCTGACCCCTTCCAACAGGGAATTGCGGAGATGGTTTTGCGTAACGGAAAAAATTACCATCATACAAATTCTGATCAGTATTGAGTGTGGGATTGTCCCAGTAATGTACCTGCTGAACAAGCGCTTCTTTTACCCGGATATCATAGCCGGCAGCAATGAGTTCCAGATTTTTTTGAAGAAAAATTTCCTCCGCCTGTTTTACTGTAAGTGAAATGGTATCGCTTGCTGCTGTTTGTGTAAATGCATCTGAGCATAATACCGTTAGTAAAGAAAACAGCAAGGCTGTTCTTTTATGCATGTCCTGTTGAATTTGTTTCAAATCTATTATGAGCCTGATGCGTACCGTTAGTATTTTCGGTGAGCAGGCAAACTCTGTCGTTAAATGCAAAAAAATGAGGCTGTCTCAAAAGTCTGAGACAGCCTCTTTTTATTCGGTAAGGTGATGGAGAAAGTTTTCGTTTATGCGATTCTCAAAGCCTTCATTTTACTTTTGAGACAGCCTCGTACACATAATCTATCAAACTCAGGTTTTAACAGGCGCCGCCTTTACTGCGGCAGGTATATTGAACTTCTTTCCCGTCCATTTACGGGGTTTCTGTTGCTTTTCTGATATGGTACTATGATAAGCATAACGCTTATAATTTTTCCTGTAAAATGTAAACACTGTTTCAACAAGCGCCGGGGCATGTATTTCACTGAGGCCATACTCACTTTCTATCTGTTCAATAAGCTGTTGCATGTGTTTAACTATTTACTATGAATATAAAATTTAAAATTGCCTGTTACTGATTGAATCGCTCAAAAGGCAAAAAGAATCGTCAGAAACAAGCCAACCCAATATGTAAAGTTTCCTTACAGATATAATACCCAGTAATTATATATCACCCGGAATTATTATTCGGGTTAATGAAGCAGCTCAAAATTTGAATTAAACGATATTTAAAAGTAGTATAAGTTACGGGGAAAAGGCCCAGCAAACAATCAACAGTATAAAATATCAATCATCAGTTATCCGCTGATTGTTAAACTTATAATATACCCAGCACCTTTTTTCTCCAACTCTTAAACCTGTAACCAAAAGTTACAGATACATCCGTATTCACCTGTTCCAGATCTTTCACAAATAAATTGGTGCGCAGGTTATCCCACCAGGCAGTAAAATAAAAATAATAATGCGGGCCGTTGTACCCGGCATTGATCCATGCCTGTACATCAGAAACGGGCTGTAATTTTTTCTGAACGCTGTAAATTTGATGCAAGCCGCCAACACCCAGCAATACTGTGGGCGGCACACTCCATTTCCCTTTTTCAAAAACAAAATTATAGGTACAACCCAGCCGCCCGGTTAAAGACACCCATTGCGGTTGTGAACTTAAAAGGCTGAATGTATTAGAATCCGTAATCAATTCACGGGATGGGTTCACCCATCTTATTTTTTGCCACATGGGCGTAACGGCAACAATAAAAGAGCCGGCGCTTTTTACCTGCTGTTTGGAAAAAAAATCAGAAGCCCCGTAAGAAAATTTTTTTCCGTTAGAGTAATAATAAATATCTGCTCCTGCATTGGTGATTTGAATATTTTTAAACGGCAGGAATTCCCTTCCTCTTTTTCTTTCAGGAATCAACAAACCATTATAAGAATTAAAAAAGGGGCGGTACATAAACTGCGTGCCCCCAAAACGCAGGTTCAATGAAGTGTAACGTAAACGTATATTCCTGTCGAGTTCTGTACCCGGAATGGCCGTACTCAAATTAAATGCCAGCCATTTGTATTCAAGATAAGCGCCCAAATAAGCGCTGCTGTTGGCCACCAGGCGAAAATCATTTAACCTGTTGCGTGCCGCTTTAAAGTTAAAACGGCTGTTATAAATACCCGGGTACAATTCCAGTACATTATCTTTTTCAAACTGTTTTACATACGAAGTATCAAACACATTTTTTTGAGCAGTTGCGGAAAAAAAACATACAACTGCTGTTACAAAGCAAGTACGGTATTTGAATTGCAGGCGCTGCATCAGAAATATCCCACCATTATTTTTGACACTTCTTCTGTATTGCCTTCAAAGTGATGGCCACCCGGCAAATAGAAGCTGCTGAAGTTTTTGATCTTAATATCTTTTACAGGAAACTCTTTTTCATCACTTCCAAACAAAGCTGCTGTTTTGGGAACATTTAATTTATTCATTTCCTCCACCACACTCATACTCCTTTTTTTATTACCGCCCAGTATATCGCTCCAGTGAATTTCAAAATCAGTGCTGGCAGATGGCGATAATAAAACTACACTGCTGATTTTTTTCCTGGTTGCATCAGGAAGTTTATTGATGATAAAAGGAAGCACATCGGCGCCAAAAGAATAACCGATGAGGATAATTTTTCCGTCTGCCGCTGTTACTTTCTTCTGAAGATAGGCGGTAATATCTGCCGCACTGGTTTCCGGTGTTTTCTTTTCCCAGAAATAAGATTTGGCATTGAGTGCAGTAATATTGTATCCCTTTTCAAAGATAGACTGGCAAACTGCGGTTGAAAAACTATTCAACCCTCCATCGCCGCTGATGTAGAATACAAACGGTTTCTTATTATTAGCTGCAGCATTCCATTCTTTTACTGCAAAATCAGTACCGGCAAAAGATTTGCTGATTGATAAAGTCATGAATAAAATCGCTATCCATTTCATACTTATACTTTAAGATTGCAGCAATTTATTTAAGGCTGCATTACTTTGTTTAACGCAGCAGGCAACTGCAGCAGGTCAAAATCATTTTCATACACCAGGTATTTGTTTTGCCAGATGCCCGCATACTTTTCTTTAAAGTTGCGGAGACCTTTGTAATGCTGAAAGCGTTTAAATTTTTTGTAAGCAAACTGCATAATACGCTCTGCCATATTATCCGGTTCTTCAATGCCTGCCATGGGCGCCATCCCCAGGTTTAAGTACTGTAATTTTTTATTCTTTGCATATTCAGCAAGGCTGATGATGAGCAGGTCCATACAACCACCGGGTGCATCCGCTGTTTTGCGTATAAGATCATAAGTGCATTCAGAAGGTGCATAATCAGGGATGATATTTAAAAAAGCTTTTACCTGCAATTGCTCATCACGTATTACTATAACGGGCTGGTTTTTGATGGCATCACTGTCAAACATCCCCTGAGAAAAAATCATTTCCTTTTTATCAAACTCCAGCAGCCATTCATCTGATATGGCCCGCAGCCTTTGTAAAAATTCATGATTATGGGGCGGCAAACATATTTCAGCTTTATATCCTTTTTTCTGCAAGCTGTTGAGCCCGTTGCGTAATGATTTTTTATCTTTTCCTTCCAACGTAAATGTTTCAAGGTCCATAATGGCTTCCTGCCCTATGAGCAGGTTTCGTTTGCGCAATTGAGTGAAAGCAGAAATGCTGTTTTCATCCACACGGTAGAAAGCAGGTATCAACCCTTCTTTTTCACAGAAAATATCAAACTCTTTTAATACATCTACTTTATCATCTTCATCACAAACAGCTTCTTCCAGCACAATGGCATATTTACCTGCACGGCGGTAACTCACCACACCATCTGTTTCTTCTGAAAAGAAAAAAGATTTATCCTTCATTGTTTTAAAATAATCTGTTGAAGAGCTGCCGTACTGTTCAATAAGATCAATGGCTTTAGCTCTTCCTTCAGGCAAATGTTTTGTTTTAATAAAAGGACGGATGATGGTATAAAATAAAAAGGCCCATGCCAGTGCACCCAGTGAGCGTACCAGCCAGATGAACTCATGACCAAAATGTGTTTTGGGATGAAGCGCATCATCATTCAGCAATAAAAAAATGTTGAGCGTATGCACCAGTGATTGCTTCCATGTAAAATCAACACCAAAATGTTTTACATCAATAAAATAAAAAGCAGTGTAACCAAATAGGAGCACAGCAATAAAAACCAGGCTGGCAACAGTAATACCGGTTCTGGCAAGTCGGCCGCTGTGTTTAATGCGGTATTGTTTGCGGCTTACGAATAAAAATAAAATCGTAATGGCAGCAAAAGCAGCTTCTTCCCAATCCAATGCTTTTGTTAAATGCCCAATTAATGAAAGTGAACAAAGAACAATAGCAAACCACCAGGCGCTTTTTAAACCTTTTAATAAAAAAGCAGAAGCGGTGAGCAGCATCAAACCCATTAAAAATACCATGAGGTTGGATGCATGAATGGGGTCATAAGGAATGTATTCATCCAGCAGCATTACCCTGTCAGCCAATGGTGGTGTTACAACCGAAATAATATTGATGAGGCCCAATGCAAAGATGAGCGCCGGTGGAAATATACGAACAAACAATTCCCTGCCTTTCCATGCAAATGCAAATAAACCCGCAGCCAATGGCAGCCAGAATTCAAATACACGGTACAATATCGTTGCAGACAAACCATCAGATTTAGATACACCATACCAACCAAGAATCAACGCAATAGAAAACTCAACTGCCCCTAACCCACGAAGAAAAGGAGAAACAATCATGAGTAAAACAGAAATAATGTATGCCAATGCTGCTGCTTCCGGGTGAAACTGAATGTGCAGTGCTTTCATAGCTATACCCACATGAGCAATGCCGCAAAACTCAACCAGTACGGAAAAGAAAACAATACCAAGTACTTTATTAAAAGTAATGGATGCGTTGAGCAGTTCATCCAGTTGCTCTGCAACAACCGGAAATTTCTTTTGAATAAAAGGATACACTCCTCTTTTATTTTTCAAAAGATAAAGCGCCCACAGTACCATACCAAGCAATAGCAGTAAGATTACCAAACCGATCCAGGCATTGGACACACTGTTGCCGTTCATTACACCAATGATAATTACAGGAAGCCCCACAATTAATACAGTTAAAAAACCTGCAAATGCATATAATGCTGATGCCTGATGGAGTTGCATGCTGTGAATACCCTGTCTGCGTATATGATGAGGTGCGTAGGCAAGTGAGCTAACGCCACCCGCAGGCAAAAAAACACTGAGGAAATTGCGTTTCAAAAAAAGCTCTGCTGCATGAGGAATGGAATACTTAATACCCAGTGCACGAAACGCCATAATGTACATACATGCCTGTGAAAGAATGTAAATAACTGTAACTGCTAACCCGGCTAAAATCCAGTTGCCATCAGCATGTTTTATTTCAGGAATAATCTGGTGCAGCTCTTTGCGTTCACTGCGAAAAAAGAATATGGCAATAAGCAGCATTAGCAGCGCCAGAATTTCACGCCAGTATAATTTACAGGAAGAGAACGAAAATTTATTTGCAATACGCAGTTGCATGAATAAGGTTTTAAATAAGTGTTGTTCGCCGCAGATAATCTCTGATGCAAAGAAAGCTTAATTTCAGTTAGTATAAATCTATCGCTGTTATAAATTAGTTAAGCCCCGTACTGTTCACAGGGCTGTAACGGAACCAATAAGAGAACCACGAAGTATTTATGAATGTTTTTTATTTTCTTTAAACCGCATATCTTTTGTTCCATCTTTCTTTAAGTGTACCACCGGAGCTGGTGCGGCTGCTTTATTTGCCTTGTAACGCATATCTGCACTGCCATCTTTCTTTAACGGGCCGGGGGCATTTGTTTTTACAATGGGCGCCGAAGGCTTTGTTACCTTAGCCACAGGCGTTACTGCTGGTTTTGTAACTGCAGGCGGGGTTATTTTAGCTGCAGGCGCTAACACCGGTTTTTGCTTTTCCATTTTTGTAACCGGTGCTACTGGCATATTCTTTTTAACCGGCTGTGCTGTTTGTGCAAGTAATGAAGCGCTGAAGAAAGTGAAAGCCATTACAGCGAATACCCTCTTTTTCATTTTTTATTGTTTTAATTGTTAGAAGAAAATTGTACTAATTATTAGTTTCATCAACCATATCATTTACATATACCGGAAGACAGAATTTTATTTCACAAACATCAAACCCGCAGTCGTACCAATAAAAACTGACGTTCCATTGATTGGTAATGACACCACTGGTGCGGCTGCATTTTTCAATGATCAGTAACCCTGTTAACTCCGTAAGCGACTGAAAATCGTTTAAATAGCCATCCATCGGAAAAACAAAACCTTCATCTGTTTGATTGTTCAGCTCAACTGCAAAGGAAGAAGAGAAAGACAAATCCATCTGCACACGGCCCCGGTGGCTTGTTATCCATTTATCAGCATTGTGTTTATTTGCTTTAACCATAAACTGCCAGTTGCCTTCCAGCAGCAGGCCTTTTACAAAATCAATCCGCACACTCATTAAGGGCTGGTACTGTGCAGGAAAATACTCTTCATTAGCACCCCACATTTTATAGATTGTTGCCGGAATACTGTATTCAAATTTTTGAAGGATGGCGGTTTGATGCATACGTATGAAACATTTGTTACGTAAACTTAATTTATGCATTTATTTACGAAAACCACCAGTTGCTGAAAGGGCAAAAGCTGTCGGTGAGCAAATACAGCTTCATTATGAGGGGAGTAAATCAGGGTTACACAATTCTGCAGGGTACTTCCAAATCTTCACTGAGGTAATAACCGGCACAAATGCGGTGATAACCATCAGCGATTATTAATTTTTCATTTCCACGCACCAGTAAAAGCGGAGAAAGTTTTTTTCCTTTCTTGAATTTTTTGAGGTCGTGCTGCACATGAATATTTTCTTTGGGCAATAACGGAAGATTACTTGCCCGGAGTATATCTTTTGATTTTTTAAAAACCGTTTTGGCTTTTTTTAATTCTGCAACAATTGCTTTTGCTTTGGCGGGCAACATCAGCAATTCCAGATAATCCTGTGCCGCAGGATAATCATGTACTTCGGGGTTGTTTAACCAGATTTTGTTCATTGTGTAAAATTTAAAAATCAAGTTCGGTAATGGCTTCGTCTTTCAGCAGTTGTTCAGTAAGGGTTTCGTGTGCTTTTTTGGAACCCGATAATCTCCACCGCCCCGAAATGGTATCTTTTGTTTTTGTTTGTGTGCCACGCACAATATGCAGCCTGCAATTCTTAAATAGTTTTTCATAATGATGCAAAGTGCTTTTCTCATAACTGCAAACAATTCGGTAATCCCTGGAGCGGCTGCGGCTGTCAATGAAATTTTCTAAAAATACAAGTAATGATAACACCACCAGTGTAATGACTGTTCCTGCAAAAGCCAGTACAAAATAATCAGCGCCCACCGCCATGCCCAAAGCTGCACATACCCAGATAGTGGTGGCAGTAGTGAGCCCGTTGATTTTATTCTCATCTTTAAAAATGGCGCCTGCTCCCAAAAAACCAATACCTGTAATAATGTTGGCCGCTAAACGGTCAGGATTGGCGGTTCCTATTTTTAATGATAAGATGGTGAAAATGCAGGAGCCGAGTGTTACCAGCATCAGGGTGCGCAACCCGGCGGGTTTATTCCTGTACTCCCGTTCGCTTCCAATAAACAGGCCGATGAGCATGGCGGCGAGGAGTTTCAAAATATCAGTAGTATCAATCATCATAAGGGCTGAAATTGTTTACAGGTTACCATACCATTAATTTATGGTATAAGGTAAGAAATATTTTCTCAACAGAAAGACCCTCTGCCTGATTCATTGCTTTTTAAAATACAGGTGCGGAATAAACTCAGGTGTGATATACGTTAATGATGTGCCATTTATATTTTTTAAATGTGCTGATGGTACAGAATGATTGATACCCAGTATGAAACTGCTGTTATGTATATCCACCCCCTGCTCCAGTTGCAATTCATAATTTTAAAAAACCAAAACCATCCACAGTTGATGGCTGCAGGGAAGGATTATTCTTTTTCTTTTTAAGATAACCACGTGGCACAGATGAAAATGGAACGGCTGATGCATTGTAATTACCAAAATCTGCCAATGTAGCTGCTGTAATACTGTAACGTAAATTATTGCCTTTCCCCAGCCACCAGCTTTTTTCGTAAGCAAACGAAGGGCTGTAAAAAGAGCTGAATGATTTGCCCCACAGAAACATGGAATAAAACCCGGCTGAAAAATTGCCCGGTTCATAGCTTGCATCCCATTCAACATTTTGCGTAAACTGCTTGCGTTCTTTTCTAACAGCATCATTCAGAAACCAGCGGTTATAAGCAACATCACCTTCAAATTTTTCTCCAATGGAAAAACTTTTCTGCAAACCCAGGGAACTAAGTGCATACACGGGTTTGTTTTTACTCCAGATGTTTCCGGTGTAATTCAAACTCCACCCTTTTTCATAACCCAGCTCACCTGCGGGTGTAAACCCCATTGTGCAAAACTGTCAATTTGCCGGCCATTATATACTTCATTGCTCATAAACCGTGCGCCTGCCTCCAGGTGTGGTTGTTTGTGCTGCAGATAGTATAAAGAATCCTTTTCACTGTTACTCATTGCTTTTTGCTGTGCAACTGCTGTAACATATACAATTAAAAGAAGAATGGGTAAAATTTGTTTCATAAAGTGGATTGATGGTTTATGATTATACGCCGGT
This sequence comes from Chitinophagaceae bacterium, assembly GCA_019747705.1. Taxonomy (GTDB): domain Bacteria; phylum Bacteroidota; class Bacteroidia; order Chitinophagales; family Chitinophagaceae; genus Lacibacter. The sequence continues at coordinate 20,613 of JAIEQM010000084.1, forward strand.
TGCTGTATTTACATTGCCGGTTCTCTTTAACACCCCCCATCCCTGCGCTTCACCTTTAACAGCTCTTAGCAGTGATTTGAATAAAATATAATACATGAGCTGGCGGTACACCAACCGCTGCGGTATTAACCAAAATAGTTTTTTGTAATCTTCTTTTTCAAAAGCAAATGCCAGTGCAGCGCCGCCCACATCTACCAGTGTAAACAGGAAATAGTATAACAGAATATGCGGAACACTGGCCACTATAATACCCAGACCTGCTGCCAATAAACTCAGAATTAAAATAAAATCTGCCAGCGGCGCCAATATGGTTAACAATATCTGAAAGATTAAAATATTGGGCAGTGCAATCATCCCGAAACTTTTAAACTTTGGATTGAATACCGCATCTCTGTGTTTCCAGAAACTTTGTATAATACCGTAACTCCAGCGGAAACGTTGTTTTAAAAATTGATGCAGCGTTTCAGGCGCTTCGGTATAAGACAATGCTGTGGTACAATTGCGGATGGTATAACCTTTACGCAGCAAACGCATGGTAAGGTCCGCATCTTCAGCCAGTGTATCTGTTGTAAAACCACCCGCCCATTGAACAGCTTCTTTACGAAAGGCGCCAATAGCGCCCGGCACAACGGTGATGCAATTGAGCAAATCAAATGCACGCCGGTCAAAATTTTGCGAAGTAATGTATTCAATACTCTGCCAGCGGGTGAGCATATTGATTTCATTACCCACTTTTACATTACCTGCCACAGCGCCCACATGAATATCATTATTAAATTTTTTCATGAGTTCTGTAACGGCATCTGTTTTTAATTGTGTATCGGCATCAATACAAACCAAAAAATTTCCATCAGTATGCTCAATACCGAAATTGAGCGCTGATGCCTTACCACCATTCGGCTTTGTATAAACTTTTACACGCTGTTCCTGTTCAAATGCTTTATTCACTCTTGCAAAGGTTTCATCCTTACTTCCATCATCCACAAAAATAATTTGCAGGTTGAGATAATCCTGTTTGAGCAAACTGCTTACTGTACGTACTGCATTTACTTCTTCGTTATACGCAGGAACAATAATACTTACCAGTGGCGCTGTGGAAGCTGTAAACAAAACAGGCGCTGCCACTGCTGCTTCATTTTTTTCTTTACGGCGTTGCAGTGCAGCCATCATTGCCATTGCAATCATACGGCCGATGGAAAGCACGATGCCCACAATAAACAATGCAAATACTAATTTGCCGCCCCAGTAAACAGCTTCGGCAAAAAAGAAATTCATACGATCGATCCAGCGGTCCTGTTGTTGAACAGGCGGCATTACATCGTCTTTTGTTTTCCCCATCAAATCAGCAACAGTAGTAAATTTGCATCCTTTGTTTCTGAAATACTCAATAATGCGGGGCAGTGCATCCACCGTTGCCTGTCTTGATTCACCACCGGCATCATGCAGCAAAATAATATTGGCATTACCCTCTTCAAACTGTCGGATGGTGCGGTTTACAATACTGTCTGCATTGGTGTGTTTGTCATCCCAATCGTTCGGATCAATACTTTCACCAACAGTAATATAATTTTGATTTTTACTGCGGGCAACCGGTTCAATTTCCTCATAGGTCTGCGGCTGGCTATCCGCATTGAAAGGTGCACGGAATAAAATAGTGGAACGGCCGGTAATACTTTCAATAAGCAGGCGTGTGGTTTTCATTTCAATAGAAGCACGCTCTGCACTCATAGTGGCAATATTGCTATGCGTGAAGGTATGGTTGCCAATTTCGTATCCGTCTTTATAAATACGCTGCAGTAACGGAATGTTACTTTCTGCATTTACACCTACTATAAAAAAAGTGGCAGGCACATTTTCTTTTTCAAGAATATTTAATACCTGTGGTGTGTATTCTGCACCGGGCCCATCATCAAAGGTTAAAACAATTTTATGTCCTTTCCCAATTGTTGTATCTTCTGCAAACTTTTCATAAATGTATCCTGAAGGAAGTTGATTATAGATTTGCTCTGTAATGAGTTTTTCTGAAGAGTCAACTTCAACTGTTGCTTTTCCCTGTTGCGGGCTATATAATACATTGAGTAATTCTCCTTCACCAATAGCCGTTGGTTTTTGATTAATATCAAACGGCAGGTATTGAAATGTATTGAAATTAAACGAATGATTTTCCAGCGCTTTATTCGTAAGTGAACGGCCATAAAAATTCCAGATGCGCTGATCTTCACTTCCCAGGCGCCACATAGCAGTACCTGCTGTTCCGTATTCATCACTAAAACGGAGAATATTAAAAGTGGTGGCAGCATCAGTGAACCAAACAGTGTGATTATAAGGTTCATCACTTTGCTCTTTTTGACCATAAGCAAACGATAAATTATAATTATCGTTGTTAAAATCAATAGTGGCATTACTGAGTTTAGCATTGTTGATTACCTCAGCATATGTAATATCAGCTACTGCACTTTTGCCGTCGGGTTGTTGAATCCAGTCTCTTCCGTAAGCGGCCACCCCCAGTATTATTTTTTTGGAATCAATTTCTTTTGCCATTTTATCCAGTGCCGCTTCAATCCATTTTTGCGAACAGATGGGCCCGGCGCCTGTGCTTTCATTATACTCATCATAAGCCATCAGCACCATATAATCTGTATTGGCTTCAATGGAAGCAATATCATAATCTGTATTGTCAACTGATACATCAGCCGTTACCAGTAACCCTTTGGGGTGAAATACTGCATACAGGTTTTTGAAAAATTCAGTAAGGTATTCATTCGCAGGCTGATTGATTTCTTCAAAGTCAATATTAATACCTGCAAAACCTTTGCTTGTAAGCGTATCAGCCAGTTGTTCAATAAATTGTTTTTGCTTTGTTTTATTGATCAGGAGTTCGTTAATGAGTTTTCCATCAAAATCCGGTTTCTGCAAATAAGAATTGAAGTTGGTGAGCATGGGCACAATCTTCAATCCATATTGTTTCATTATTGTTAAGCCGCTCTTATCAATGCGGCTGTCAATAGTACCTTTTGGTGTAATGAAAAACCATTCGGGAAAAATAATATTCAGGTTTCGCCCATACTTTACCAATGATTTATAAGAAGGACTGTTAGCGAACCAGGGTGTATAAAACGCAGCACGTATTAAAGAGTTATTTTCAACAGGTTGTGCTGTTCCTTTTTCAATACTGTCTTTCTGCTCCAGGAAATCTTTAAACCCTTTGAGTTTTTTATTTTGCTTTGAGTTAAAGGTTAGCAGCTTTGAAGGGTTCATTGCATTTTCATAGGCTTTTGCTTTTGCTTCAATATTGGGTAAATCAGGTTTGCGGCCAAGCATTACTGCCAGCGCTACTGTAACGGTAAAAAAAAGTACAATCATCCCCGCTATACGGATGCTCCATTTAAAACTGCGCCAGCGGGCAGGGTTTGAAGTTTGAAATATTTGACGGGTACTTTGTGCCATAGATTAAATGCTGGTATATTTTTATTTGCTGTTGATTTTATCCATCAGTTCTTTCATCATATCCACCTGTATCTGTTGTATTTCCAGTAAGTTTTCCTGCTGTGTTATAATGAGGTGATCCATTTTTTCATGCAGCATGCGTATTTCAATTTCACTTTTCAACTTCACCATGTAATCATTTTTGGCACGGTCACGGTCTTTTTCTTCCTGGCGGTTCTGGCTCATCATAAATACAGGCGCCTGTATGGCTGCCAGACAGGAGAGAATTAAATTGAGCAATAAAAAAGGGTACGGGTCAAAACCCTTTTTCATGAAAGATGTAAGCGTTTATAAACATCCATACAATTAAAAAGAACGCAAAAATACAAATGAACTTCCAACTGCCACCAAAACTTGCAATACGATCAGCCCAGCGCTGCCCTCTTGAAATGGGGTTTTTAATTTCACTGGCTTCATCTGAAATCAAATGATTTTGATTGATGTTATCCAGTACCGTTTGTTCCAGCTCCGTAATAGCGCCTACTTCTTTGCTTAAAAGATTTTGTGTGTATTTTTTGCGGTACTCATTTAATTCAGAAACGGCTATCAAACATTCATCACTAAATTCAGGATGGTCTTTTTGTATTTCTTTTAGAATGCCATTGCGGATGGATTTACCTGCAACCTTTTCCGTTACAGGAAATTTCTTATTAGAGATAAAACTGTTGAAGTGCTGCATGTCCATAACTTATCAGTATAAAAATAGTGTGATGCTCACCGAAGCAGGTACATCCTTCGCTGTAAAGGCAAAAACTGTCGGTGGGCAATGTCATTGAGTTAAGCGTTCGTCATTTCGACGCCAGGAGAAATCTCCCAAATTTCAAACAGAACAAATTTTGAGAGACCTCTCCCGCTGGTCGAGGTGACGCTTAACTTAATGACATTGGCCGGCGGGCATTCAAAAAATTAAGCCCCCGTTTTGGAGGCTTAATCTTTATAGATTGATTTTATTTTAGAAATTGCAGGTCTTGTGCTTTTAAAAATAGCATTTTGCTTTACAAAAGCCCTGTAAGTCCGCCTGAACGGAACGGGCAGGGGCGAAATGTCAGTAGAAAATAACAGAAGAAATCTATGTAGAGCCCCATCGGGGCGACATGTTTTTAAAATTAATTACATGTATCGCCCCGATGGGCAATGTCATTAAGTTAAGCGTTTCGTCATGTCGAGGAACAGCTTGTCCCGCTTTTGCGGGAAGACATCTCATAAAATTCAAGCTGTACGAAATTTATGAGACCTCTCCCTGCGGTCGAGGTGACGCTTAACTTAATGACATTGCCCGATGGGGATCTAATTATATCAAAATGATTTTTCTACTGACATAGCGCACCTCTGGTGCTTTAAAAAAAGACTTTCAATGGTACAACACGTTAGAAATTGTATTTAATGCCCAACTGTCCCTGCCAGCGGCTGTTAATGGGATCAGTTGTATAATATTTATTTCCATCCACACCTGTTGGTTTAAAAAAGGTGAATGTGGGGATATATCCACTGGCAGGAGTACCTGCTGATTTGCCTGCAACACTCCCCGGAGTGCCCACCGCCACCGGATTGCCATTTGCATCTAAACTGTATGCTGCAAAACGCAACAGGTTAACCGTATAGTTATTTACGTTGGTAACGAAATTGATATGGCCCCAACTGTTATTAATTAAATTCAACACATTGAAAATATCCAAACTTAACTGCAGTGATTTCTGATGATTGCTTTTGCTGAGTTTAAACTCATGCAAAATTTTTAAATCAAGTTGATGCACCCAGGGCGTGCGCATGCCATTACGCTCAGCATATTGTCCCCTTCTTGAATTGAGGTATTTATCATTGCTGATAAGATTATTCAAATCATTCCATTGCTGATCTGCAGTATATAACTGACCATTTAATGTATAATCCACTAATCGTATATCATTTCTGTCTTTTGGAATATAGGGCAAGGGTGAACTGTTACCGCCATTACCCGGGTTGCCCACATATACAGGCGTGTAAGGGTTGCCTGACTGACCGGAATAAAAGAAAGTGAGTGAGGTGGCATTCATTGCATTCCATTTGTAAGTGTTGCTCAGCACACCCACAATACGATGTCTTAAATCAAAATTAGAAAATGAAAGTTGCGGACTGTTTGGATTAATAGCGGGGTTTACACTGTAATTACTTTCCCATGAATTGCGGATGCCATTACTTAAATCTTTACTATAACCATACGTATAAGCAAGACTCCAGTTGATACTGTAATTATTTAATGTTGTTGATTTGCTTAACTGACCGGTGATATTATAACGATATCCCCTGTTGGTGTTGGTGAGCATAAACACATTGGAGTACACATTATTATACCTGCCATTGGCTCCGCTTCTGCCCACAAACACCGGCGTTTGTGTGGGGCCACCGCTGGTAAAGTATTGTGTGGAATCAAACAAATTAATTTGCTGAAACTTGATATCATAAATAGTTTGTGTGTAAAGAAAATCTGCAGTGAATTTATATCCTTTGCCAAATTTTACATCTACCGCCACATTACTTCTCCATACTGTTGGCAGTTTAAACTTATTATCAATTACATCCACTTCACGTCTTGCACTTTGAGCAGCGCCACCATATTTGGTTACGGTATCTCTTAAGAAAAGCGGGTTAATGGCTAATGGAACAGTAGTAGTTGCAGAAGGACCGTTCCAGTCAATATTACCATAAGTGCTTCCGTTTAACGTATAACTGTAACCCATCCACGCAAATGGAATACGTCCAACAAAAATACCAGTACCACCACGTACCACTAATTTACCATTACCCTTTACATCATAATTAAATCCAAGACGGGGCGAAACGGTTAAATTGCCCAACCACTTGTTTTGAATGTTGCTGAAACGGGTGGCCGAATAAGACGGTGCAGCCTGTGAATTCTGAACGGTTGCTGTAAAATTGGAATCAAGACCAGGCTGGTTACCAGCATGTGAGTAATCCAAGCGAATACCGGGTGTTACTTTGAATTTTTTGCTCACAGTAATTTCATCCTGTGTATAAACGCTCAGCAATGCTACTTTGTATGGATTGGGAGGATCATTAAATATAGCCTGGCGGTCGTTTGCTAATTTCGGGTCACGGATGTAAGCGCCACGTATGCGGCTGGGGTTATCATTCAAAAAACTGTTTACACCACGGTTGTATTCCCATCGTCCATTCCAGGAGTTGATAAAGCCATAGGTAATGTCATAAAATTCATTATGCGTTCCAAAGGTGAATTTATGAATGCCTTTGGTGAGTGTAACATTATCTGTAAGCTCCAGTGTGCGTTGTTTCATATTGTAGATAGAAGCTTCCCTCCATGTGCCTGCCCAGATGCGACCGTTGTCAATATCAATAAAAGGCGCCAGGGTTGATGGAAAAGTTCTGAACTCATGCACATTAATAAAACTGGCGGTAAACTGGTTGCTGAGGTTGTTGCTGATTTTTGTTTTCAACTCCGCCACCACATTTAAGTTTTTGGTGGTTTGTGTAAAATCCGTATTTCCAAATTGAAAGTTGGTGGAGGAACGTTCTAAGTTATTGCCCTTACCCACGGTGTAAATAGTACGTAATGTAAGATTACTCTTGCTGCCCACTTTAAAATCTAAACGGGCAAACAACTTATCACTGTTGGTAAAAATTTTATAGGCGCCAAGGTAAGAACCGGGGTCATAACCATAACGTGTAATGAGTTTATTGGCAATTGCTGTGGCATCTGCAATTGTAATAGCCGATCCTTTTTCTCCGGCATTATAAAACGTAGGTTCCTGTCTCCTGGTGTTTTCGTAATTCACAATAAAGAAGGCTTTGTTTTTGATGATGGGCCCGCCCAGCGTAGCGCCCCACTGGTAATCATAAAAATCAGAACCAATCTTTGTTTTTAATCCATCCACACTTTTACCAATTAAAGATTGATTGCGGCCATAAGCATATACCGAACCATGAAAATCATTGGTACCACTTTTCGTAACTGCATTTACACTGCCGCCGGTAAAATTGCCCAGCTTTACATCATAAGGCGCCAGTTGTACCTGCACTTCCTGTATTACATCAATACTGTAGGGATTAGTTCTTGTACCTGCACCTGCAGCGCCACTTTGACCGCCGCCGCTTGTACCACCAAATGAATTACTGAAACCAATCGCATCATTATTAACTGCGCCATCAATGGTGAGATTGTTATAACGGAAATTGCTCCCTGCAAAAGAGTTGTTGTTAGATTGTGGTGTTAATCGTGTAAAATCGCCAAGGCTTCTGCCCAGTGTGGGTAATACATTCATTTGCGCCCTGCCCAAACTTAAACCTGAACCTGTTCCTTTTTTTGTACCTGTAACAATTACTTCCTTTATCTCTTTTGTTTCTTCTGTTAACTGAATATTCAGATCAGGATTGGAACCCAATGAAAGATTGATATTTTCTAATTTTTCAGTTTTTAATCCTGCAAAAGAAATGGTGATGGTATAAGGCCCGCCCGGTTTTAAGTTGGGCGCCACCACAATGCCTTTACTGTTTGACATTGCAGAAACAGAATAGCCCGTTGGCTCATGTTTAATGGTGATGCTTGCACTGTTCAGGGGGGCTCCCTTTGAATCACTGATAATACCGCTGAGTGTAGCTGTGGTTTCCTGCGCCTGTACCTTTTCCAGAAAAAAAACAAATGCTATAAAAAGCAGCAGGTGGCCGTAAATTTGCTTCATGTTTTAAGAGTTTACGGCAAAAGTGCAAATATGATGTTAACTGAATGTTACCAAAAGTAAATTCAGGGGAAAACGGTCGATAAAAAGGCAAGATCACCCGCTGGTTAATCAAAAAAGGTGGGTGAGAGGAAAATAGTTCAGCTTTTGCGGTTGCGTATTCGCTGAAAAGTATCTTCCAGTAACAATCCTGCAAACATACCGATGGCAAATACAGAAAGAAATTCCACCACCCGCATAGTATCGGGGCGGTTAATACGGATAAAGTTTAAAACGCTGATAAGCAATCCGGTTAAAAGAATCCACCTTTTTCTGTTTTGCATTGTTCAATTGTTTTATTGCTGTAAGATAAGACCAAAAAGTAACAACTCAAACAGGTTTATTCCTTACTGCCACCCTCCGTTTTTAGCTGAGTATATCAATGCTGCCACCAAACTGCTCCACCCTGTTTGATGTGATGCACCAATACCTTTGCCAGTATCACCATGATAATACTCATAAAATAAAACAAGGTCTTTATTTTCCGGCCGGTTGTAAAACCAGTTTTCATTTTTTATTATCGGTTGGTGTCTTCACCAACCGAAACCTGATATTAAAAACTGGTTGGTGAAGACACCAACCAGTAAGAAAAAAAGTAACAACTCAAAAAGGTTTATTCCTTACTGCCACCCTCCGTTTTTAGCTGAGTATATTAAAGCTGCCACCAAACTGCTCCACCCTGTTTGATGAGATGCGCCAATACCTTTTTATTATCGGTTGGTGTCTTCACCAACCGAAACCTGATATTAAAAACTGGTTGGTGAAGACACCAACCAGTAAGAAAAAAAGTAACAACTCAAAAAGGTTTATTCCTTACTGCCACCCTCCGTTTTTAGCTGAGTATATTAAAGCTGCCACCAAACTGCTCCACCCTGTTTGATGAGATGCGCCAATACCTTTTTATTATCGGTTGGTGTCTTCACCAACCGAAACCTGATATTAAAAACTGGTTGGTGAAGACACCAACCAGTAAG
>JAIEQM010000112.1 GCA_019747705.1 Chitinophagaceae bacterium
ATCAATATTTAACTATCTTTCAAAAAAGATGCAGACTCTAAAATTGTGTTTACACAATCTGCTATACAGTCTCAAAAATTAGGATTAAGTAGTTGATTTTATTAATCAATTTCAATTTTTTTACGAGAAGAATTTTTCTTAGTTGCACCTATGCGTGAGGCCCGCTTAATTATGTATAATCGGGCTGGCCCGCCTTTTTGTAATTCGGGCAGGGATTGAGCGGCTACCCCGGAGGTGAAGCTTCTGTGCATGGATTGTGCCGGGGAGTAATAGCGGAAAGCCCGACCGAACGAAGCCTGGCGTTTGTGTTGTAGCAGTGAGGGCACGCCCAATGTAATCTGTTTTTGATTGCTTATTGAAAAAGGACACTTGTAACGTGAGTTGCATCGCCGCTCATCCAATCTTATTGTTTATTCTCACCACTTCACTAATTTCGGGGTTGAAACTGTACAATGACTTTTAGTGATATACTCTCTCTTTCCTGGCGAACTGTTCGTTCCAATAAATTAAGAACGGGCATTACGGTGGCTATTATTGCTTTCGGTATTATGGCATTGATCGGAATCATTACTGCTATTGAAGCCATGAACCAGAGTTTGTATGAAAACTTTTCCATCCTGGGTGCTAATTCCTTCAGCATACGTTTTAAAGAACGGAACATCCGTTTTGGCGGACCTCCCCGGAGCGACTTAAAAAAGCAGAAAAAAGGGACGAAAGAAAAAAAATCAAACCTGGGTAAAGTCATCACCTACGATGAGGCACGTTTGTTTAAAGACCGGTACAATTATCCTGCATCTGTAAGTATTTCAAAATTTGCAAGCGGCAATGCCACATTGTTTTTTAATGATATCAAAACCAACCCCAATGTGCGGGTAATAGGGGGTGATGAAAATTATTTGCTCAACAGTGGCTATCAGATTTTGGCCGGACGCAATTTCAACAAGCTGGATATTGAAAGCGGGCGTGGTGTGGCGATCATTGGAAGCGACCTCGTTAAGAAATTATTTCATGGAAATGCAGAGTATGCATTGGGTAAGATCATACGCATTGGCAATAACCGTTACCGTGTTGTTGCCACGATGAAGGAACGGGGCGCCAGTTCTTTTTTAGCATTGGATAATATTGCTATCATTACTTATAACAATGTTCGCCGTGTGTTCAGTAATGAAGGCAGTTACAGCATTACCGTACGCACCACAGATTTTAACCTGATAGAAGCCGGTGTGGGTGAGGCAACAGGTGTATTTCGCCCCATCCGCAAACTTGATTTTAAAGAGAGTGATAATTTTTATATTGACAGGAGCGATTCTATTGTGGAAACATTCAAGAATTTACTCCGCTATGTTCGCTATGCTGCTGTGCTCATTGGTATTATTACATTGCTGGGTGCAGCAATTGGTTTAACCAATATTATGCTGGTGGCGGTAAATGAACGTACCCGGGAAATCGGTTTGTCAAAATCCATTGGCGCCAAAGGCTCCACTATCCGTTCACAGTTCTTATGGGAGAGCATCCTCATCAGTTTATTTGGCGCTGCTATTGGCGTACTGCTGGGTGTAATTGTTGGTAATGGCTTTGCCATCTTTTTAAAAACAGGGTTTGTTGTTCCCTGGGCCTGGGTAATTATTGGAGTTGTAATTTGTTTCCTCACCGGGTTAATTGCCGGTTTATATCCTGCTATTAAAGCCTCCAAACTCGATCCGATTAATGCGTTGAGATACGAATAATAACAACAAGAGTAGTACTTTTTTGAAAAAAGAGGTTAGGAGAATAAGAGGGTCGTGCTTCATTCTCTTAACATCTTCTTTTCTTTGTTTACTTAATCCGGCAAGTCGTTGTAGAATTTATTAATAAAAACGTGGTGTCCTTCTTTCATGATGTTTACAACATTAAAGTTTACCAGTATGCCTTTTGGTGTTTCGGTTAACATCATATGATTCATAAGTTTCGCTTTGAAATAGGGAATCAATTCCTGAATAGCTTTTAGCCCCAGCATAATACAGCTTTCAACTAATAAGTCGCATCTGAAATCTGTGGTCAATTCCAATTCTTTGTAATGAAAGGGTAAGGAAATTTCCGACAGATATTTAATTCCCCTAAGATCTAATTCATACATCAGGCATTTGTGATAAACACTCTCCAATAAGCCGGGTCCCAATGTGCGATGTACTTCGATGATAGCAGCGTTTAACTCGTAAGTCAAACTATTGATATATGTTTTTGTTATCATTAATTCAAAATAGTAAAATATCAAATAAAATAATCATAGCATTTGGGATTTTATTAAAAGGGCAGTTTTTCACCTAACCTCTTTGTAAAAAGATCAGGCAAAGAGGAAAAGAGAAGAAGATGTTCAAAGTGGAATGCGGGTTTTTCTCTTAGCCTCTTAACCTCTTTGTAAGAAAGACTAATAGTAAAAGCAGCACTTATCATGTTTTCTGGTAAGTTGCCACTCATAATCCATACTTTACCAATCATGAAAACGTACTTTCCACTGCTCCCGGTTTCATTCCATTCATCAGCAACTGTTTTTTAACTTTGTTGCTCCTTTTAAAGGAATACCCCGATGTAGAAAAAATCGCTCTCCGGCACAATTGCTTCAGTCAACCATCTCAAGTAAGCCAGTTTTCAACAAGGTGCACCAACTTACCCACAATGTTTGTGTAAAGCATTGCCGTGCTGCGGTAGTATTTCAACAACAACTATTTTTCAACTCTAAAACCATTTACAACTATGGACTTCGCTTCTTTATTTTTTACCTGGTGGTGGGTGCTGTTAATTTTCTTCTCACTCATCTTTTACAAATTTATTCTGCGTGTTTTCTTTGGTATGGTCATCGTACCGGAAGATAAAATCGGCCTGGTCACTAAAAAGTTTGTGCTCTTTGGCGCCAACCGTGAACTGCCGGACGGCCGTATTATTGCAACCAAAGGTGAAGCCGGTTTCCAGGCCAGGACCTTAGCGCCCGGTTTGTACTGGGGCATGTGGCCCTGGCAATACGGAGTAGATATGGTTCCTTTTACTGTAGTGCCCGAAGGAAAAATTGCACTGGTGCTGAGTAAAGACGGCGCCGAAATTCCTACCGGTCATATTCTTGCACGCCGTGTTGAAAGTGATAACTTTCAGGATGCGCAGGCATTTTTAGAAAGAGGCGGACAACGTGGCCGCCAAACAGCTTACATCACAGCAGGTTCTTACCGCATCAACCGTCATTTGTTTGATGTGAGTGTGGTAGATCAGATGATCATTAATGAAAACATGGTGGGCATTGTTACTTCATTGGATGGTGAACCTATTCCTATTGGTTCTATTGCCGGTAAGTTTGTTGACAATCATAACAACTATCAGAACATTGATGCGTTTTTAGCCAATGGCGGTAACCGGGGTTTACAGCCACAGGTAATGCTGGCAGGTTCTTATTACATTAATCCATGGGCTATACAAATTGAACAAACGCCGATGACGGATATTCCTATCGGCCATGTGGGTGTGGTGATTTCTTATATTGGTGAAGATGGTAAAGACTTAACAGGTGAAACTTTTAAACATGGTAACATTGTATCAAAAGGTTATCGTGGTGTGTGGATGGAACCGCTGGGCCCCGGCAAATATCCCATCAACAAATACACTATGAAAGTGGAACTGGTGCCAACAACAAACCTGGTATTGAACTGGGCCAATGCAAGAAGTGAAGCACATGCATTAGATAAAAACTTGTCAACTATTACTGTGCGTTCAAAAGATGGTTTCCCTTTTAATTTGGACGTGGCACAAATTATTCACATACCTGCAACAGAAGCGCCCAAAGTAATTGCACGTTTCGGAAGCATGAACAATCTTGTGAGCCAGGTGCTGGAGCCCACCATTGGTAACTATTTCCGTAACAGTGCACAGGACAGTGATGTGATTTCTTTCTTAAGCACACGTAAGGAACGTCAAACTGCTGCAAAAGATCACATCAAAGAAGTATTGGAAGAGTACAATGTAAATGCAGTGGATACATTGATTGGTGATATCGTTCCTCCTGAAGCATTGATGAAAACATTAACTGATCGTAAGATTGCACAGGAAGAAGAAAAGACGTATGAAACACAACGTATGGCGCAGGAAAAACGGCAGGGTGTGGAAAAAGAAACGGCTATTGCTGATATGCAAAAAGAAATTGTAAAAGCACAGCAGAGTGTTGAAATTGCTCAACGTACTGCAGATGCCACTGTAAAGAAAGCAGAAGGTGATGCCACCAGTTTAAAGCTGAATGTAAATGCAGAAGCTGAAGCTACCAAGATGCGGGCCAATGCAGAAAGTGAAGCCATTAAAATGAAAGCTGCTGCGCAGGCTGAATCCACCAAGCTCAATGCAACTGCTGATGCTGAACGTATTTCAAAAACAGGTTTGGCGGAAGCAGAAAAAATTATGGCCATTGGTAAGTCCACTGCCGAAGCGTATGAACTGCAGGTGAAAGCAATGGGCGGCGATAATTTTACCCGTTATAAAATCACTGAAGAAATTGGTAAAGGGCAAATTAAAGTGATACCGGATGTAATTATTGGTGGCAGTAATGGCACTGATGGCCCCATCAGCGGATTACTTGGTTTAAAATTAATGGAGATGATGGATGCAGATAAGAAGAAGAAAGAAAATTAAACAACATCATAGGTATAAAAAAAATCCCATCATTTATTTGATGGGATTTTTTTATAGAGTCATTCAATATTATCTCGGTTCTAATATTTCCGTAATCCTGTCATTCAAATCCTGCAAATGCAATTTGGTCATGGCATCTGTAGTTAAAGGAATAGCAGCCCGAATATCAGAACGCAGGGTTCTTAATGTGCCTTTTAAAATAGAATAAGCATCTGTGTTCTTAATGTTGAGCGATGGTGTAATCTGGAAAGTAATTCCACCAAAGCTGCCAAATGTAAGAGGTGAAGAACCACCGGGTAATAAACTGATGATACGCTCCACAAACATCTTCTGTAAATTACGGCGATACACATCTGTTGCTTTTTTAGTAACCAGTTCACTAAAGATGCTGCGGCGCAAATCATCCATCATATCAATAGCCCTGTAAGCATTACTGCCAAGTGTTGATTCCGCAATAAATAATTTGCTCATGGTAGTGCCATTCACCAAACGGTTAATGATGCTCTCCTGCCTGTTGCCAATTACTACCTGCGGGTTTTCTCCGGTGCGGCTAAAGATATCATTATTAATCAACCAGGTTGGAGTTGTAAATAATTGTGTGCCCAGGAAATTCATCGCCTCTTTCTGAACAGCTTTTGGTGTGAACTCATAAATGGCCCCTTCCTGTTCCACCATTTTGGGTGTTTCATAAATACCACCAATGTTTTTGGCAACATGTCCCATATAACGCCCAAACTGCCCCACCACCTGTGAATACATTTCATCCAAACCATCATAGGTCTCATTGGGTTGTTTGGTCCAGTTCATCAAATTAGGAACGATACGCTGTAAGTTTTTAATACCATAGGTACTCGCTTTCATGGCATCATTACCCAAATCTTCACTCTGGCTGCGGGGATCATCAGGATTGATTTCTGTACCAAACCATAAACGCTTATTCTTTAAACGCTCTGTTGTAAGTTTTTGCAGATAAGGAATTTCTTCTTCTGCATTTTTATAGTCCGGCAACCAGCGGTAACCCCATTCAATGGCCCATTTATCATAGTCACCAATACGGGGAAATAAACCATTGCGTCCTACATTATCTTCAGGCTGCGCCACATAGTTAAAACGTGCATAGTCCATGATAGAAGGCGTATGGCCATTGGCTTCCACCCATGCTTTGTTTCTTAAACTGTCAACAGGAACGGTGGATGAAGAACCAAAGTTGTGACGTAATCCTAATGTATGACCTACCTCATGGCTTGAAACAAAACGGATCAATTGACCCATCAGTTCATCATCAAACACCATCTTTTGGGCGCCTTTATCAGAAGGGGCGGCTTGTATTAAATACCAGTTGCGTAACAACTGCATTACATTATGATACCAGTTGATATGGCTTTCCAAAATTTGTCCGCTGCGGGGATCATGCACATTGGGGCCGCTTGCATTTTGTACTTCAGAAGGTTTGTAAACAATAGCGCTGAAACGGGCATCTTCCAAACTCCAGGTACTGTCTTCTTTTGGAGAAGGAGCCATTTTACCCATAATGGCATTTTTAAAACCGGCTTTTTCAAAAGCAGCCTGCCAGTCGTTAACACCCTGCATTAAATAAGGTACCCATTTTTTGGGTGTGGCAGGATCAATATAATAGATAATGGGGTTTTTAGGTTCCACCAGTTCACCACGTTTGTATTTTTCAATGTCTTCGTCTTTTGGTTCCAGTTTCCAGCGAACGGCCATGAAGATATTTTTTACGCCCTGCGGATTCGCATCAAAATCAGTATAGCCTCTTGCAAAAAAGCCAACACGTGGATCAAAATGTCTTGCTTTGGCCGGGGTTTGGGGTAACAATAACATGGAGCTGTTAAGTTCTACTGTAAATGCACCACTGCTGGGTGGGGCAAACGGATTGGGAGCAGCGCCGGGAACACCTGAAGCGCCACGGCTGTAGGTTTTTACTGTTTTTATTTCAATATTGATGGGATAGGATTTGATGGCGTTGATATACGAACGGTCAGTTTGATAGGTGCCTACCTGTAAACTTGATTTGGCACCCGGGTTAAAAAACAATACATCATTATCGCCTGAAATATAATCTGTCATTTCAATTACCGCAGAGCTGGTATTCGTAACGGAGTCTTTACCAAAAGCATTTATGTTGAAGGATTGCATAATGGGTTGTGTATTGCTGTTGAGCACGGCTTTGTACATACCCTCATTATAACTGGCACGCTGGTCAAAAGAAATTCTTCTTAAAAACACTTTGTTGTTGGGGCCTTTGTCAAAACGAATGACGTTATTGTTGATGATATCACCGGCATAGCCGCTGAAGCCATTGCTCATACCTGCTGCCGCTTTTGAAAGACGGGATACCACCAGTATTTCCCTGCCCATCAGCGAATCGGGAATTTCAAAGTACCATTTATCATCCACCCGGTGCACTTTAAACATACCCTCATCAGTTTTTGCCTTATCCGTAATTACTTCTTTATAAGGTTTGGGTACTGCTCTTGCCGGGCTGGTTGGAAAGCCTGCAGGAAGGGTGGGAGCGCCATTGCCCGGAGTGGTGGGTGTGGGTGTACCCGGTCTGTTTTGACCCACAGCAATCAATGCTGTAACTGACAGCACGGAAAGCAAAAATGATTTTACAATTTTTTGCATCATATACATGGTTTATTAAAAGTTCAAAGTAAAGGGTTACGCCTTTAACGGTAAAGAAACATTTATAAACCCCCGATTGTTAAGGATAAAAGGAAAAAATGTGATAAACGGCTCAAACGTTTGTTATTAAAAAAAGAAGAAAAAATAAAAATGATGAAAGTTGTTCAAAATAAATATTTCCCTAACTTGTGCCTCCCGCATACAGGGAAATGGTTTGATTTTTTAGAAAGTTTTTTTCTTGGAATTGCACCAGTATTTAAATAACTATTCAGAATTTTTTAAAACCAAAAATCAATTGTCATGGCTGAAACTAAACCAACTGCAGCTAAAGCTGCATCTTCAGTTCAAGCAAAAAAGAGCAGCAACGCTATCTCGTGGATAGCCCCGATTGTTTGTATCATTGCCGGTTATTGTATCTGGCGTTTTATTCTTGGAGCCGCCAGCGGATTTGACGAACCGGATCCTGCCGGTGGTATCTGGCCCCATCACAGAAAACCAAAAGGTGGCCTGAATGCTATTTATGAAGGTGGTATCATCGTACCCTTCCTGATTGGTTTGTTTTTAATGGTACTGGTGTTTTCTATTGAGCGTTACCTCACCATCCGTAAGGCCCTGGGTAATGGTAATGCCACTGACTTTATCCGTAAAGTTCAGTATCATCTTGCCAACAAAAATATTGACGCTGCATTAGCAGAATGCGATAAGCAAAAAGGTTCCGTAGGTAATGTTATGAAAGCCGGTTTGAAAAAATACCGTGAAATGACAGAGACCTCCGGTATGGACCACGAGCAGAAAGTGGGAGCTATTCAAAAAGAAGTGGAAGAAGCCACAGCCCTGGAACTTCCGATGCTTTCCAAGAACCTGGTATTCTTATCAACCATTACATCACTCGGTACATTGATTGCCCTCTTGGGTACGGTAATGGGTATGATTCGTTCTTTCTCTGCTCTTAGTAAAGAAGGTGGTGGTGGTGATGCCGGTGCTCTGGCTCTTGGTATCTCTGAAGCCCTTTATAACACGGCGCTGGGTATCAGCACCTCTTCATTTGCGCTGATCATGTATAACGTGTTTACTACAAAGATTGACTCCATTACATATGGTATTGACGAAACCAGCTTTACATTAACTCAGAGTTTTGCTACCCAGTATAAATAATTTGCCCGGGTGGGCTATGGATTTTGAAGAAAAATGAATCTGTAACATCAAAACGTTCAAGTAAATGTCAAAACTTAATAAAATAGCAAAGAAAAGTACATGGGTGGATATGACGGCCTTTGTGGACGTTGCGTTCCTCATCCTGTCCTTTTTCATGCTGGCAACAAAGTTTAAACCACCGGAAGTGATAAAAATTGAAAACCCTAAATCTGTGTCATCGGAAAACCAGCCTGATAAGGATGTGTTTAAAGTTTCGTTTGATGCGCAGGGGAGGGTGTTTGTAAGTTTTAGCTCAGATCCGGAAGGGAAAGAAAAAGCGCAGGGTCTTGCCCAGCAGTTAAGCAAGCAAAAAGGTTTAAACCTTTCCAATGCCCAAATTGCAAATTTTGTAAGATTTTCTGTTGGTGGTATTGGTGTTCCTGTTACTCAGTTGCCTTCGTTTTTAAATTTTAGCGAAGGTGAGTATAAACAGTTTCCGCAGCCGGGTATTCCTGTGCAAGACAGTACCAACAACCAGTTAAATGATTACCTGAATGCTTTGCTTACAAGTACCGGTGGCCGCAAACCCACCAATGTGATGCTGAATGGCGATAACGGAACAAAATATCCTTATTTTAAAAATGTACTGGCTGCATTTAAGAAGAATGGTATTTTTTCTTTTAAACTCATTACATCACTGGAAGGTGTGCCCAGCGGCACTCCTCTGTACAAGCAGCAGAACGAACGAAAATAATTTGAATAACATTTAAAAACTCAAACTATGGGAGCAGATGTATCAGCACCGGATAGTGGCGGTGGTAAGAAAGGCCCGGGCGTCAAAAAGCAAGCCCGTAAAGATACCAAGGTGGATATGACCCCGATGGTGGATCTTGGATTCTTACTCATTACCTTTTTCGTGTTCACTACTACCATGAGCACACCTAAAGCATTTAAGCTGAACGTTCCTGACGATTCCGCAAAGGATGAAGAAAAGAACGAAGCCAAAGCTTCAGGTGCATTTACGGTATTGCTGGGCAAACAGGATCATGTTTATTATTATGAAGGGCAGTTGCTTCCGGATGGATCTAATTTCAAATCCTCCAACTTTAAAGCGATTCGTAATGAAATTCTTAAAAAGAAAGCAAATACGCCTGAAAAAGACCTGGTAGTGATCATTAAGCCCAACGAAGAGTCAAATTACAAGAATGTTGTGGATATGCTTGATGAAATGCAGATTGCCGTAATAAAAAAATATGCGATTGTGGATATTTCAGAAGGTGAAAACGCATTGATTAAGATAACCGAGGGGGGATCTGTACCACCATCAGGCGGAAAATAAGATTTATGGAAAGAATCCTTATCAGCATCTAAATTCTAAACAATTTAATTATGGACGCAAATAAAATCCTGAGCGCTGATTTTCTTGACATCCTGTTCGAAGGCAGGAATAAGGAATATGGCGCTTATGAACTCAGGAGAAATTACACGAAGAGGCTCACAACTGCCCTTCTTGTAACAGCCGGTCTTGCGTTGCTTATTTTTATTGGCGTAATTGTTGGCCGCACTGTGGCTGCAAGCTCCAAGAATAAAGTAAAAGTGCAGGAAGTAACCCTGACTGATGTAAAGCAGGAAGAACAGCAAAAGATTGAGCCCCCTCCTCCGCCTCCTCCAAAGCAGGAGCCTCCAAAAATTGAAATTCAAAAATTTACTCCTCCCAAAATTGTGGAAGATGAAAAATTTGAAGAAAAGAACGAGGTAAAGGAGCAGGAAACCATTACCAATGTTGGTAAAATTGACCAGGAAGGGATTAAAGACCCTGAAGTGGTGAACCCTCCCAAGGTAGAGCAGGAAACAAAAGTAGTGGAAGCTCCCAAGGAAGACGAGAGCCAGGTGTTTACCAAAGTGGAAGTGGAAGCCCAGTTCCCCGGTGGTGAGGCAAAGTGGAGTCAATATGTACAACGTGAAGTAGAACGCCATATTGATGAACTTACTGAAGACGGACAGGCTGGTACCTGTGAAGTTCAGTTCATCGTGGATAAGGAAGGTAATGTAAGTAATGTGGAAGCTTTAAATTTGAAAGGAAGCAAACTGGCTGAGGTGGCAGTAAATGCCATTAAGAAAGGGCCCAAATGGATACCCGCCATTCAAAACGGACGCCAGGTAAAAGCATGGCGCCGTCAGAAAATTACGTTTAAGATTCCTGATGAGCAACCTTAAGACCTTTATCAAGAAGGAATATACAAGCAACCATCCCCATCGGTTTTCCGGTGGGGATTTTTGTTACTGAGAACTCCTGTATGATTCATGTGAACAAAGAGATTAAGAGAAGAAGAGGAGAGAACTATGCTATGGATTATAATTTTTTCTCTTAACCTCTGGACCTCTTTGTTTATAAAATACGCTTTACTGTTTTCCTTTAATCATTCATTGTGGATTTTGCTTACAGTTTCATCTCATTCCAAACAATGGTTATGAATGCAATAGAAACAAAAGGAAAGAAAACCATCAACATTGATTTTGCGCCGATGGTGGATCTTGGATTTTTATTGATCACTTTTTTCATTTTTACAACGGAGTTATCAAAACCAAAAGCATTTAAACTAAGTGTGCCTGATGACAGTGTTATTAAAAATGAAACGCCGGAAAAATCAACCATTACATTAATTATGAAAGAAAACGGCGTGATTGATTATTATGAAGGCTTTGAAGAAAAGCCCCTTAAAAAAGGTACTGTTGAATTATACTCAAAACCTTCGCTGAGAGATCATTTAATGGATAAACGCAAGCGAATCATTCGTCAATTGGGTAACGACTCCAATTACACTGTATTGATCCAGCCATCAACCCTCACCTCTTACAAAGAAATTGTGGATGTGCTGGATGAAATGCAGATTACGGCTATCAAAAAATATGTTTTGCTGGAAGATAAAGCAGCAAAGAAATGATGAGCAGGTTTGCTTGCTTACCTTTGCAGCATGCTCGGAAAACTTACAGGTTGGGATGATACCATTGTTGCATTGGCAACACCACATGGCATTGGCGCTATTGGTGTAATACGCATCAGCGGGAGCAAAGCTATTAACATCATCAACCAATTATTCCCTTCAAAAGATTTAAGCAAACAAAACTCACACACGATTCATGTTGGATTTTTGAAAGATAATGGAAAAGTGCTCGATGAAGCAGTTATTTCACTGTTTAAAAATCCAAAGAGTTATACGGGTGAAGATGTAGTGGAGATCAGTTGTCATGGTTCGCCATACATTCAGGAACAGGTAATCAACGCTATTGTAAAAAAAGGAGCAAGACTTGCAAAGCCAGGAGAATTTACACAACGTGCTTTCCTCAAAGGAAAACTGGATTTAACACAGGCCGAAGCAGTGGCTGATTTAATTGCCAGCAACACCGAAGCAAGCCGTAACACTGCATTGCACAATATTCGTGGCGGTTTCAGCAATGTGCTCAAAGAACTGCGTGACCAGATCATCAGCTTTTCTGCATTAATTGAACTGGAACTGGATTTCAGCCAGGAAGATGTTGAATTTGCCGACCGCACAAAATTTTACGAACTCATCCATAAAGCAAAAACAACTGTTGTTGAGTTAATCAATTCTTTTCAACTGGGAAATGTTATTAAGAACGGTGTAAGTGTTGCCATCGTTGGTAAACCCAATGCAGGAAAATCAACATTGCTTAACACGTTGCTCAATGAAAACCGTGCTATTGTAAGTGACATTGCAGGCACCACCAGAGATACCATTGAAGAAATCATCAACATCAACGGTGTTTTATTTCGTTTGATTGATACAGCAGGCATTCGTGAAAGCAAAGATGTAATTGAAGTGATTGGTGTGGAAAAGAGTATGGAAAAAATGAAAGCAGCCGATTTGGTTTTGTATTTATTTGATGTAAATGAAGAATCACAGGCTGAAGTGGAAGCAGCTTTGCTGCAGGTGCAATCAACCAACAAAAATTTTATTGCAGTTGGCAACAAAACGGATGTGCTGAGCAATGAAATGGCACAACAAAAGTTTTCTGGTGATGCGGTGCTTTTTATTTCTGCCGGGAAAAATGAACATATTGATTTGCTCAAAGAACGGATGGTGGATAAAGTAATACAGGGAACTGTAAATACGGAAAACACCATCATCACCAATGCACGGCATTATCAATCACTCCAGGAAGTCAATCAATCTCTGGATGAAATAAAAAACGGATTGGACAATCATATTCCCGGTGATTTGCTTTCACTGGACATCCGTCGTTGTCTTCACTATCTCGGTGAGATTACCGGGGAGATAACGAACGAAGACAGATTAGATTATATATTCTCAAAATTTTGCATCGGGAAATAGGCGCCTATCTTCACTTAGCTTGGTCGTTTTAATAAAATAGAGATGTCAGTTTCATTAAACTGATGTATTCTTTCCCGGATTTTCTTTTTAGTTTGTTTCCTGATTAAAACAGGAAAAAAATGAAGAAATTATTGATAATATAATAGTATTGCAGGCTTCTTTTTTTATATCAGATATTTTATTTCTGCAAATGCGAAGCAATTACTCCTCTGCTTCTTTGCGTGCAAAATATCTCACGCAGAGGTATAGAAGGGCGCAGAGATCAATAATAATGAAATCGTTATTTACAGGATATTAGCTGCTTTAAAATCTAACTGGTATTAATGGTAACAAAAATCCCGTTGCAGTACAACGGGATCCGGTTAAAATTTTTGTCTGCAAAAATTGATAAAGCAACGTATCAATCTCTGTAGTTTCTGCAGCAATTGAAAGGCTGTTTTTACGGGAAAATGCCCAGCTCTGCATAACTGTTGGCCACTTTATCAATCGCCACTACATAAGCTGCGGTACGCATATCAGGAATAGCCGGGTTGGCTTTCCAGCAATTCATTACTTCATTTACTGCAGTAATCATGGTTTCTTCCAAACCACTGTACACAAGGTCAGCTTCTTCAGGGCCATGTAAAATATCTTTCTTTACCTGTGGATCTACTTTCTTGCCGGTAGTTGTTTCAATTTGTGCAATAATGGCGTTGTTCTGGTTTTCAGTAAAACGTTTTTCCAAACGGCCATAACGCACATGGCTTAAATTCTTGAGCCATTCAAAATAAGAAACGGTTACACCACCCGCATTCAAAAACATATCCGGCACCACCAGCACACCACGTTTTGCAAATTCTTCATCTGCTTCAGGCGTTAATGGTCCGTTAGCCGCTTCACCAATGATTTTTGCTTTTACACGTGGGGCATTGGAGTCATCAATCACATTTTCCAAAGCAGCAGGAATTAAAATATCACAATCCAGTTCCAATGCATCGGTATTCTTAACACAATTGGTAGCCCCGGGGAAATTTAAAATTGATTTGGTAGTCTGCCTGTGTTTAAATACAGCATCCACATCCAATCCATCATAATTATAAATGCTTCCTTCGTACTCAGCCAGCGCTACAATTATTGCTTCTGCATCCTGGAAAAATTTTGCGGAGTGATAACCCACATTACCCAGTCCCTGAACAATAACACGTTTATCTTTTAAACCGGTTGTTAAACCAAGTTTGCTCATTACATCTTCCATATTGCATACTTCACGGATGCCGTAAAACACACCCAAGCCTGTTGCTTCTCTGCGGCCACGCACACCACCTTGCGTAATGGGTTTACCCGTAACACAACCAGCGGCGTCTAACTCACCGGGTTTTAAAGAAGCATAGGTATCAACAATCCATGCCATTTCACGCTCACCGGTTCCGTAATCAGGAGCAGGTACATCCGTGCCGGGGCCTATGAAATTTTTCTTTACTAATTCAGAAGTATAACGGCGGGTGATTTTTTCCAGCTCATAAACAGAATGTTTGCGGGGGTCAATTTTAATACCGCCTTTACCGCCACCAAACGGAACGTTTACAATAGCGCATTTGTAAGTCATTAATGCTGCCAGCGCCATTACTTCATCCTGGTTCACGCTCATGGCAAAACGGATACCTCCTTTGCACGGCGCTTTGTGATGGGAGTGCTGCACACGGTAGGCTTCAATTACTTCAATAGTACCATCATCCATTTTTACAGGGAAACGCATTTGATAAACACTGTTGCATTCCCTTATCTGGCTGAGGATACCTTTATCCCATTTGGTAAATGCGGCGGCCTTATCGAAACTTTTTTCAACGGCCCCAAAAAAGCTGTAAGTAGCTGACATAACAATCGTTTTTTTAGTTTTTATTTATAGCAAAAAAATCAATCCTTTTGTTGTTCCAGTTTGGAAAGCTTCCGGTCAATTCGGATAACATAAGCAATCAACCCGAATAAAATAAGCAGGCACACTGCCACCACCACATAAATTTTTCCATTGCTCCGCATGGCATCTGCCATTTCAGGCTGATCATTTGTTTGTGCAGCAGCATTCAATACAAATGCAAACAAACTCATCATTAATACAACCCAGCGGTTTATAAATTTCTTCATTGTAACATTGCTTTATCTTTCAAAAACTGAATTCGTATTTTCAAAGTGGTGATCCATACGCCCAATAAGGTCCAGCCAATTATGGCGGGATAAAATACAATGCGCATCTGGCTGTCAAGATCATTAAAATTCAAAGCCGGATTTCCACTGTCGTTTCCGGGTGAACCGGGATGCAGGCTCCCCACCAATCTTGGAATGATCCAGATAGACGGAAACAGCATTACAAATGCAAAAATGTTGTACACGGCGGTAACTCTTGCACGCTTATCTATATCTGTAAAACTGCCACGCAAAACAAAATAGGCGCAATAAATAAGAATGGCAATACCGGCACCCAGTAATTTGGGTTCTTTTAATATGGTACCGAGTGACTGGCCCTGATCTGTAACCCATGTATAATTGGCCCAGATAGTGCCCGTAGCATAACCCAGCAAACCCATGAACAAACCCGTGCCTGCAAATGCCGCAGCATAAATATCATGCTTGTATTGTTGGGTTCTTAAATACTTAATGCTATACGCAACGCTTACTCCAAAAAGAATCATCATGGCCAACCACATGCATACATGAAAATAAAGGTTGCGGATGGATTCATTTAAGATAAAACGGCGGGGCACATTCATTAAAAACCCACCAGCAATGGTGTACACCAGTAAAACAACGGCTGCTATCTTCCACCAGGATTTGTGCATACAATCTTTAAATTCTGCAAGGAAGAGCAACGGCGTTCATGCGTTTGTTCTTCCCTGTTTTTTGAAGTGGCGCAAAGATACAGGGATTGCCCTTAACCAAAATGAATGATGGATGAAATTTGCTTTATAAACTTTAATGATGAATACGAATTGGTTTGAATATTTGAATAGCAAGGGCTGTGAAGTGGGGTTTCCCCCTTGGGGGGTAACTGAAGAATGAAAGTTACGAGCGAAGCTCCAAGGGGGCTGGGCTGGGACTAATCCTTCCACAAAAACGGAAACAAAATCATACACAAGGCCAGCACCAGTACATCCAAACCGATGAGCAGAAACACCATTTGCGAAACAACGCCCTGTTTAAATACTTCACCAAAAGCAGATTTGGAAATACGGATAAGCAATAAGAGTTGCGGAATAATAACCGGGAAACCCATGATAACCATGATGGCTGCATTTTGACTGGCCCTTGAGGCAATGGCAGCCATGAGCGTAAACACCAAACTCATACTGATGCCGCCCAGCAAAGTAAGACCTGTGAATTTTATTCCATCTAAAAAAGGCGCTCCCAAAAAGAAACTGAATGTGAGCAGGCTGAGCAAACTCATCACCAGCATCAGTACAATATTGTACAGCAGTTTGGCAATAATAAACTCCCGGGCACCGGCAATGGAATAGTAATACAGCATTTTGCCCCGGCCTTCCTGCAAAAAACTTTTAGCTACGGCATTGATGCTGATGAAGAGCATGTTTACCCAAAACAAAGCATTCCATGTCGGGGCATCGGGTTCATTAACAGAAAGGAATAAAACATACACAATACAGGCAACATATAAAAGAATGCCATAGAAGGTGTATTGCTGCCGGATTTCCAGCAGCAGGTCTTTTTTAAAAAGGGCGTATATTTTTTGAGAGGAAGACAATGGGTTTGGCTTTATAAAGTAAAGTTCAAGGAGTTAAGAGCTGGAATTTTCTTAAAATCCTTGTCATTGGTTATTAAAACAGCATCATTGTTTAATGTAGAAATAGCAATAATAACATCAGGTATTTTCAACCCTGATTCTTTTCTATAAGTTGCAATGGTATCAAGTGCTGTTAGTTCATTAATAGGCAAAGTAATAATATCTAGCCTTCCAATAAATTTTTCAAACAGTGTTTTGTCCTTTAGTGATAAAGAGGGGAATGACAGAAATTCAATGACAGAAACAAATGAAACACCAATGTATTCGGCTTCTTTGAGCGTTTTTATTAAAAAATCATTGCCCTGCAATAATGCAATGATTGCGTTTGTATCAAGAACATATCTATTGCCACTCATCTCTCAGCTTCTTTTGTTGTGCCAAAGCATCACCTTTCCATTCCAGCTTTCCAGCAATATCACTGAAGTCATACTTCCCAGTACCATTTACAGTTTCATCAAGCTTCATAACAATTACTTCCACTTTTTTATTTTCATAATCCTTTGGAAGTTCTATTGTAAGTGGGTTGGTAGGGTTTTCTATTATTTTACGAACTGCATTCATTCAATAAAATTAAACAAAATTTGACAGACTATCTACTTATAATAACAATGCCTGCATCTCGGTTCATACACGTCTTTTTCGCCCAGCAATACTTGCGAACCCTGTGCTGTTTTACGGTAAGAGTAATTGGCAATATTGCCGCATACCACGCAAATAGCATGCAGCTTGGTAATATAATCTGCCACCGCCAGCAGGTTGGGCATTTGGCCAAAAGGTTGTGTTTTATAATCCATATCCAGCCCGGCAACAATTACACGGATGCCACGCAGCGCCAGTTTTTCACACACTTCGGTAATGCCTTCATCAAAAAACTGGGCTTCATCCACACCCACCACATCCACTTCGCCAATCAGCAATAAAATCTTTTGAGAATTATCAACAGGTGTTGATTGAATGGCACGCTCATCATGGCTCACAATCTTTACTTCATCATAACGCACATCAATGGCCGGTTTAAAAATTTCCACTTTTAAATTGGCGATGCGTGCACGTTTTAAACGGCGGATGAGTTCTTCCGTTTTGCCGCTGAACATAGAGCCGCAAATCACTTCAATCCATCCTCTTTTATCGCCACGTATATTGGGTTCAATAAACATTTAGTATTTTTTTATGCCAAACAGTTTGTAACTTTCCTCCGCAAAATTCAATACCGCCAAAAGTAAGGACTATTCATGGAACGTATTGCTTCACTTATTGAACAATTACAACAGGCAGTTAACAACAATGCCAACCCCTCACAATTGCAGGTGCTCACCAATATGCTGCAGGCGGAGCTTCAGTTATTACAGCAGCAGCAAAACAGCACCATTGGTACACAAAAAGTAGCTGTGGTATTACCTGCATCAAGAGTAATGGAACCCGCTGTGGTTGCAGCGCCGGCATCTATTCCTGTTGCCGAATCAAAGAAAGAAGAACAGGTTGAAAAAGTGCTGGAAGTGTTGCAGGTGAATGAAGATGAAGTGGAAGCAGAGCTGGAAGAGATAAGACTGAAAGCTGAGTTTGCTCAAAAAATACAGGCCCAGCAAACGGTTCATAAACCGGCATTGTTGTTTGAAGATGAGCCGGAAGTGCCCACACTCATTCATCAAAACAATTATAAAGGAGCCGAACAACCGCTTGCAAAAGAAGTAAATGAAGCTGTTGCTGCAGAAGCGCCTTCCCTCAACGATTTATTAAAACAGGAAACAGCAGATGTGGCACACAGGCTGAGTGAAGCCGGAAGTATTAAAGATTTAAAAAAAGCCATTGGCATTAATGACCGTTTTGTTTTCATCAATGAATTATTTCGGGGTGATGAAGTGATGTATGAACGCAGTATTAAAACCATCAATGGTTTTTCAATTTACCAGGAAGCTCAATACTGGATGGAGCGGGAGTTAAAAATTAAACTGGGATGGGTTGATTCAAGACCCGCCGTAAAAGATTTTTATGCACTGGTGAAAAGACGTTTTTCCTGAATATAGTTGATGATTATTTGTGCAGCCCCACTGTTTTCCAATACATATTTTTTTGCTGCTGTTGCTGATGAAGCATAAACATTTTCATTGCTGAGATGCTGAATAATTGCAGCGAACTCTTCTTTATTAGCAAAGCTGAATGCAGCTTTGAGATGAATTAAATCAACCGCTTCTTTATATTTTTCATAAACCGGCCCAAACAAAACAGGCTTGCCATATACCGCCGCTTCTGCTGTGTTATGAACTCCATTTTTTGTGAGCCCGCCGCCGATACAGGATACGGTTGCATAACGATAAATCTTAGAAAGATGGCCAATGGTATCAACAATCATAACCATTGCAGGTTGATTCTTATAAGTTGAAAACCTTACAGCGTCTGCAAAAAGTTTTTGCAAATGTTCAATGTGTTGTTCATCAATTTCATGCGGAGCAATAATGAGCTGCCATTCATTATTGTTTTGCATCCACCATTGGGCAATTAGTTCTTCATCTTCTTTCCAGGTACTGCCGGCAACAAGTATTTTTTTATCTGGCTGAATAAATGTTTCTATTGCTGGGATGGGTTTCCACTGTTGAGCATTGGTAACCACACGGTCAAATCTTGTATCACCACAAACAGTAACATTGCTGGTGATGTTGATGGAGGATAGCAATGCTGCAGAAGCCTGATCCTGTACAAACAAATGACTGAAGTTGAGCAGCATGTTTTTATAAAAACTGCCCCACCATTGAAAAAAAGGTTGTGTATTTCTGAAGATGCCTGAAACAAGGATGGTTTCAATCTTTCGTTGTTTCAACTCAGCCAAATAAAAATGCCAGAATTCATATTTTACAAAGATGGCCAGCGCAGGATTTGCCAGGTTGAGAAATGTTTTTGCATTTTTGTTTGAATCTGCAGGAAGATACATCACGAAATCAGCCCCTTCATAATTTTTTCTGATTTCATAACCGGAAGGGGAGAAGAAGGTTACAAGAATTTTGATATGGGTATTTTCTTTTTTAAGTTGTTCAAGAAGGGGGCGCCCCTGTTCAAACTCGCCTAAAGAAGCGCAATGCATCCATACTGCTTTTTCAAATGGTTTCAGTTGCCATTTTTTTTGAAATTCGTTTTGCCAGTCTTTTCTGCCATCAAGCCACAGCCTGGCTTTAGGGCTCCAGTTTGCCGCCAGCTTTATGCTGTTGAAATATACCAGCCTGAATATATTGTAAAAGATGATCACGCAGTGCAAAATAAATGCAAAGAAATGAACAGCAATGAATTTAATAATGTTACAAAGCGGCAGTGCGGCCATCCATGTATATTTTGTACATTTGAAACAAAGAATATCAGCAATGGCCAACACTCCTTATCTATCCTATTTAAAGAATTGGGAAGAAAACGAAATAGAACAAATCATGGGCTTTACGCTGCGCCTCAGTCCTGAAAATAAAAAAGCTGCCCTGCGCAGCATCCGCCGCTTATATGTAATACAGGAAGCGGAAAAATTTGAAAAAAGCAGAAAAGGTAAAGGAAGCTTAAACATGTCGCAGAAAAAAATAAAAGGAGCTTTAAAAGAGCTGGGATATGATTATTGAGACCCCTTATCTTTTTCTTGATGCGGAAGTTTTTATACGTTATACTCCTAATAACAAAACCAGTAACCTCCTAAAGAAAATACGAACCAACTTCCACCAGTAGAACTAATCGGTTGCTCTCAGCTTATTCAGGAGATTTATTCTGTATCGTTATATAAAAAATTTATTGAGCATTTGACTGAACGTCAATTGCAGGAATACAAATTGAACATTGACACTCAATGCATGCTGATTGAAAGGTTTTTTGATGTGTTTATCAATTCTCCGGTTCCAATAAGTGTTGAAGATCCCGAAGATGACCCTAATGACTGGTATGTTTATAATATCGGGCTTCAATATAATTGCACAATTGTTTCTGCTGATAAAGATTTGGTACGGCTTAAGCGAAAACCCTTTCCGTTTATTCATACTGCTGAATTTTTAAAGTGGCTTTGATGCAAAGATTTATCACTCCCCTTTCAGTTATAGGGTTACCCGGTCTTTTTAAAACCCATCGTTTATTTACCTTTCCACACCCTTTATTTTTCAACCATAAAACCCCTTTTTTGCCGTACTTTCGCACCCGTTTAAACAACCGATTTATGAGGCCTATACAGATGGTGGATTTAAAGCA
Organism: Chitinophagaceae bacterium; assembly: GCA_019747705.1. Lineage (GTDB taxonomy): Bacteria > Bacteroidota > Bacteroidia > Chitinophagales > Chitinophagaceae > Lacibacter. The sequence goes on from JAIEQM010000112.1 coordinate 20,758, forward strand.
GCAATACCTGGCTATTAAGCAGGAAGTGGATGCTGCAATACTGGATGTGTTAGACAGCTCAGCATTTATTAATGGCAAACCAGTGCAGGAACTGGCAGCAGACCTCAGTCGATATTTGGGTGTAAAACATACCATTCCCTGCGCCAATGGAACAGATGCTTTGCAAATAGCCATGATGGCTTTGGATTTACAGCCCGGCGATGAAGTGATTACGCCATCTTTTACTTACATCGCTACTACGGAGGTGGTGGCGCTGCTGCGCTTAAAACCTGTGTTTGTGGAAGTGGATCCCAAAACATTTTGTATTGATCCCGAAGCTATCCGCAAAGCCATCACTCCCAAAACAAAAGCCATTGTTCCGGTACATCTGTATGGTCATGTGTGCAATATGGAAGAGATTATGAAGATTGCAGCAGAACATAACCTGTTTGTAATTGAAGACAATGCACAGGCCATTGGTTCAGATTTTACTTACAGTGATGGTACTAAAAAGAAAACAGGGTCTATCGGTACCATTGGATGCACTTCGTTTTTCCCATCAAAGAATTTGGGTTGTTACGGCGATGGGGGAGCGATTTTTACCAATGATGATGCACTGGCTGAAAAATTAAAGATGATTGCCAATCATGGTCAGAAAGTTCGTTATTATCACGAAATGGTGGGTTGCAATTCCAGATTGGATACAGTGCAGGCGGCGGTATTAAAAATTAAACTCAAAAAATTAGGTGAATATATTGCTGCCAGAAGAAAAGCGGCTGATTATTATGACAATGCCTTTGCAGGTCATAAACATATTACAACGCCATACCGTGCGTCCTACAGCAATCATGTATTTCATCAGTACACATTAACGCTGGATGGATATAACAACGTAGCCGAAGTGAGGAACGGTTTGAATGAATACCTGGCTGCACACAAAATTCCATCAATGATATATTATCCTGTACCTGCACACAGGCAAAAAATGTTTGCAGCATTTGGTGGAGGCGATTACAATTTAGAAATCACAGACTGGTTAACGGACAGGGTGATTTCATTACCCATGCATACAGAACTGGAAGAAGATCAATTGCAATTCATCACTTCAAAAGTGCTGGAATATTTAAAGTCAAAATCTTAAACTAAAACAAAAGGTACAGCTCCCCTTCAGAAGTTGGGCATATCAAATTATGAAAATAGCAGTAGTAGGAACAGGTTATGTAGGATTGGTAACAGGTACTTGTTTTGCTGAAACAGGCAACCAGGTAATATGTGTTGATATTGATAAAAGCAAAGTAGATAAACTCTCTAACGGGCAAATAACTATTTATGAGCCCGGTCTTGAAAAAATATTTCTCCGCAATTTAAAAGAAGGCCGCTTGCATTTCACCATCAATTTGGCTGAAGGTATAAAAGATGCGGCTATCATTTTTCTTGCATTGCCCACACCTCCCGGTGAAGATGGAAGCGCTGATTTGAAATATATTTTGGGTGTGGCTGAAGATCTCGGAAAAATTTTGACCGATTACAAAGTGATTGTTGATAAAAGCACTGTGCCTGTTGGTACGGCAGACAAGGTACATGCGGCTATTGCCAAAAATTATAAAGGCGAATTTGCTGTTGTAAGCAACCCGGAGTTTTTACGTGAAGGTGTGGCTGTTGATGATTTTATGAAACCCGACAGGGTAGTGGTAGGTACAAGTGATGAGCGTGCCAAAAAAGTAATGACGGATTTGTATGCTCCTTTTGTACGCAGTGGTAATCCTGTAATTTTTATGGATGAACGCAGTGCAGAACTCACCAAGTATGCTGCTAACTCATTCCTGGCAGTGAAAATTTCTTTTATGAATGAGATTGCACGGCTTTGTGAACGTTTGGGTGCAGATGTGGATATGGTGCGTAAAGGAATTGGCAGTGATGAAAGAATTGGCAAGCGCTTTCTTTTCCCGGGTATTGGTTATGGTGGCAGTTGTTTTCCGAAAGATGTGCAGGCATTGGTAAAATCATCAACCGAAGTGGATTATGATTTTGAAATATTAAATGCAGTGATGAAGGTGAATGAAGAGCAAAAGCTTTTCCTTATGCCAAAAATCAAAACCTTTTTCAACAATGATTTAAAAGGAAAACATTTTGCTTTATGGGGATTGGCTTTTAAACCCAATACAGATGATATTCGTGAAGCTCCTGCTTTGTATATGATTGATGCGTTAACGGATGCAGGCGCCACTGTTACTGCTTTTGATCCTGAAGCAATGAATAATGTTAAGCAGGTGTTGCGTGATAAAATTACATTTGCCCAAACACAATATGAAGCATTGCAACATGCAGACGCTTTAATTATTGCAACGGAGTGGAGTGAGTTCCGCACACCGGAGTTTGAAAAGATGAGTTCACTGTTAAAGAATAAAGTGGTGTTTGACGGGCGTAATGTATATGATGCAGTTCAAATGAAAGAGCTCGGTTACCATTATGAAAGCGTGGGCCGTTCAACTGTAACAAATAAATAATGATGGAACGTAAACGGATTTTAATAACAGGCGCTGCGGGTTTTCTCGGTTCACATTTGTGCGACCGTGCAATAAAAGAAGGTTATCATGTTATTGCCATGGATAATCTTATTACCGGTGATTTAAAAAACATTGAGCATCTTTTTAAACTGGAGCAGTTTGAGTTTTATCATCATGATATCACCAAGTTCATCCATATTCCCGGCAAGCTGGATTATATTTTGCATTTTGCATCGCCTGCCAGCCCCATTGATTATTTAAAAATTCCCATTCAAACATTGAAAGTAGGCGCCCACGGTACACATAATTGTTTGGGCTTGGCAAAAGCAAAAAACGCACGCATACTTGTAGCATCCACTTCAGAAGTTTATGGCGATCCGTTAGTACATCCGCAAACGGAAGAATACTGGGGCAATGTAAACCCTGTGGGTCCACGTGGAGTGTATGATGAAGCCAAGCGTTTTATGGAAAGCATTACCATGGCATATAACCGTTTTCATGGAGTGCAAACAAGAATCATCCGCATCTTTAATACGTATGGCCCACGTATGCGCCTCAATGACGGGCGTGCATTACCAGCCTTCATCGGCCAGGCTTTGCGGGGAGAAGACTTAACGGTGTTTGGTGATGGCAGACAAACCAGGAGTTTTTGTTACGTAGATGATTTGGTGGAAGGCATCTATCGTTTGCTTATGAGTGATTATGATATGCCTGTAAATATTGGTAACCCCTCTGAAATTTCGCTCAAAGATTTTGCAGAAGAAATTATCAGGCTCACCGGTACTTCACAAAAAATTATTTATAAACCCTTGCCCGTTGATGATCCCAAGCAGCGCAAACCGGATATTACAAAAGCAAAAGAAATTTTGGGATGGGAACCAAAAGTAGAAAGGGCTGAAGGACTAAAAATAACGTATGAATATTTTAAGAACCTGCCAAAAGAGGAGTGGAGCAAACTTCCGAAAGAGTTTGTGAGTATGAAGTAGTGGATAGTTAATAGTCGATAGTTAATAGTCGATAGTTAATAGTCGATAGTCGATAGTCAATAGTCAATAGTCAATAGTCAATAGTCAATAGTCAATCGAAGGCCATGCAAAAAAAATATAGAATTTATTATTCATGTATCAATCATTAATTAATAAAGAAAAAAAGTTAGCCGTTATCGGGTTGGGATATGTGGGTTTGCCATTGGCATTGGAGCTTGCATCACACATGCAGGTAATTGGTTTTGATATCAATTCCAGGCGTATTGAAATGATGAAGCGCAATGAAGACCCAAGCAAAGAAGTGGAAGCAGCAATGTTTGCCGGGAAAAACATCCTCTTTACTGACGATATCAATATTCTTAAAGAGGCATCATTTTTTATTATAACAGTTCCCACACCTGTTGATGATCATAAAGTTCCTGATTTAACACCACTTATTAAAGCAAGTGAAACGGTTGGAAAAGTATTAAAGAAAGGTGATTATGTAGTGTACGAAAGCACCACCTATCCCGGTTGTACTGAAGAAGATTGTATGCCTGTGCTGGAGCAGTTCAGCGGGTTGAAAGGTAAGATTGATTTTAAAATTGGTTATTCGCCGGAGAGGATTAATCCCGGCGATAAACAGCACACATTAAGCAATACAATTAAAATTGTTTCTGGTTGTGATGATGAATCGCTGAAAGAGATTGCCAGTGTATATGAAACTGTTGTAAAAGCCGGCGTTCACCGTGCGCCGAATATAAAAGTAGCAGAAGCAGGAAAAATAATTGAGAATGCACAGCGTGATCTCAATATTTCTTTAATGAATGAGCTGTCCATTATTTTTGATCGTATTGGCATCAATACATTTGATGTGGTGGAAGCGGCCGGTACAAAATGGAATTTTCATAAGTACACACCGGGATTGGTGGGCGGACATTGTATTGGCGTTGATCCTTATTATTTAACTTATAAAGCACAGCAGTTAGGTTATAACTCAAAAGTAATTGCCAGCGGTCGTTTTGTGAATGACGAAATGCCAAGATATGTTGCAAAAAAAATCATCCAGCATATTATTAAACATGCGCCCAACCCCGCCAGTGCCAAAGTGCTGGTGCTGGGCGCCACATTCAAAGAAAATGTGGCTGATATCCGGAATTCAAAAGTGGCAGACATGGTAAAAGAATTACTGGAATATAATGTGACGGTTGATTTTGTTGATCCGTATGCAGATGCGGGCGAAGTAAAACATGAATACAACCTGACATTAAGTGATGCCATCGGAACGGGTTATGATGCAGTTGTTTTAGCGGTGGCACACCAACCCTATAAAAATTTCACGGAAGAATACCTCTCGTCAATTACCAATGAAAAAGCATTGTTTGCCGACCTGAAGGGTATTTACCGGAATAAAATCACACAACTCAAATACTGGAGTTTATAATGAGCAGCTTTGAAAAAACAATATTGATCACCGGCGGTGCGGGCTTTATAGGAAGCCATGTGGTACGTTTGTTTGTAAACAAATATCCGAATTACAAAATTGTAAATGGCGATGCATTAACCTATGCTGGTAATCTTGAAAATCTCAAAGACATTCAGCAAAAAGAGAACTATGTGTTTGAGAAAATGGATATTACTGATGAAGCAGGGGTAGAAGCATTGTTCCATCAGTATCATTTTGATGCAGTGATTCACCTGGCGGCTGAAAGCCATGTGGACAGAAGCATATCCGATCCATTAGCTTTTGTAAAAACCAATGTGCTCGGTACAGCCGTGTTGCTCAACACCTGCCGCAAACACTGGAAAGGAAGTTATGAAGGCAAACTGTTTTATCATGTTTCAACTGATGAAGTGTATGGTTCATTGGGCGAAGAAGGTTTTTTTACAGAGGAAACACCCTATGATCCGCATAGCCCTTACTCAGCATCCAAAGCTGCATCTGATCATTTTGTAATGGCCTATCATGACACCTACGGCTTGCCGGTGGTAATGAGTAATTGCAGCAACAATTATGGTTCACATCATTTTCCGGAAAAACTCATTCCGTTAATGATCAATAATATCAAACACAACAAACCTTTGCCGGTATATGGCAAAGGGGAAAATGTGCGTGACTGGTTATTTGTTGAAGATCATGCAAGGGCAATTGATGTAATTTTTCATAAAGGAAGATTGGGCGAAAGTTATAATGTAGGCGGGTTTAATGAATGGAAGAATATTGATTTGGTGCATTTGCTATGCAGTATTATGGATAAGAAGCTGCAAAGAGCAGCAGGCGAAAGTGCAAAATTGATTACGTATGTTACTGACCGGCCGGGGCATGATTTACGTTATGCCATTGATGCAACAAAGCTGAATAAAGAACTGGGCTGGTATCCTTCATTGCAGTTTGAAGAAGGTTTGGAAAAAACAGTAGATTGGTATCTTTCCAATGAAGAATGGGTAAAGCATGTAACCAGCGGCGATTATCAGCATTATTATGAAGAAATGTATAAAGGAAGGTAAAACGCAAGTCGATAGTCGATAGTCGATAGTCGATAGTCCATAGTCCATAGTCCATAGTCCATAGTTGAATCTGCAATTGTAAATTTTAAATCATAATTTTCTTCATGTCTTTTATACAAACAGAATTTCCGGGACTGGTTGTGTTTGAACCAAAAGTATTTGGTGATGAGCGGGGTTATTTTTTTGAAGCTTACAATCAGCAAACATTTGCAGAAGCAGGCATTCATTACAATTGGGTGCAGGATAATCAATCCAGCTCGGTGTATGGAGTGATCCGTGGTTTGCATTTTCAAAAAGGAGAACATGCGCAAACCAAACTGGTACGCTGTTTACGTGGCGCCATATTGGATGTGGTGGTGGATTTAAGAAAAGATTCGCCCACATTTAAAAAAGTATTTGTACTTGAATTAACATCAGATAAAAAGAATGCGCTGCTGGTGCCCAAAGGTTTTGCACATGGCTTTTCTGTGCTCAGCGAAATGGCAGAAGTATTTTACAAATGCGATCATTTATACAACAAACAAAGTGAAGGCGGTCTTTTGTACAATGATCCTTCATTAAACATTGACTGGAAAATTGAAGCAGACAAAGAAATTGTTTCAGCAAAAGATATGGAAAATCCCCTTCTGAAAAATTTAAGCGAAGATTCATTTTATTGAAATTATGCAAACAACTATTCTTGTAACGGGCAGTAATGGTCAGCTTGGAAAAGAGCTGCAGCAACCGGCTCATGAATATCCCCAATACAAATTTGTTTTTGCATCAAGAGAAGATTTAAAGCTGCATCATTTTCCATTAGTTGAAAACTTTTTCATTGCAACAAAACCGCAGTACTGTATTAATTGTGCTGCGTACACTGCAGTAGATAAAGCTGAAAGCGAAAAAGAGCTGGCCATGCTGGTGAATGGAGAAGCAGTTGGTAATTTGGCTGCTGTTTGCAAAAAATATCAAACCAAACTCATTCATATTTCCACTGATTATGTGTTTGATGGTGAAAGCGAAGAGCCTTACAAAGAAGACGATACTACTAACCCAATGAATGTATATGGCGCATCCAAATTGCTGGGCGAACGGTTGTGTATGAAAGAAGATGAAGAAGCCATTATCATCCGCACCTCATGGGTGTATTCCTCCTTCGGCCACAATTTTGTAAAAACCATGATTCGGTTGATGGGTGAGCGAAATGAAATCAATGTAGTGAGTGATCAAATTGGTTCACCCACTTATGCGGCCGACCTGGCAAAGACAATACTTGAAATTATTGCATCCGGCAAATGGCAAAGCGGAATCTATCATTACAGCAATGAAGGAAAAATAAGCTGGTATGATTTTGCTGTGGCAATAAAAGAACTGATACATAGCAATTGTAAAATCAATCCTGTTTCCACTTCACAATATCCCACACCGGCAAAGCGGCCGCATTACTCATTACTCAATAAGGATAAAATAAAAACTGTCTTTCATATTTCAATTCCTCAATGGGAAGACAGCCTGCAAAAATGTATTAAGCAATTACAGCAGCAATAAAACCTACTGTACTGGATATTTCCGTCTCCACTTATTTTCTTTTTTCCGCCATCTGCACAATCATAAACTCCTTCGGTTTAGTGTGGCTGTTTTCATTAAATAACCGGTAATAGATTCGTTAAAACTTTCTAATATGAAAAGAATACTATTTCTCTCATGTTTTTGTTTGCTTCATACGCTGGCCATTGCCCAACTGGGCGATCTGCTTAAAAGAAAAGCAGGCGAAGGCGTAAAACAGGGCGCACAGAACGCCACTGAAAAAGGCATTGATAAACTATTTAAAAAGAAAAACAAGAAAGAAGAAAATAAAAATACAGATGATAATAACCAGCCAAAATTTGCCAGTCAAACGGAAAAACCATCTGCTACCATTAAAGCGTACAGTAAATATGATTTTATTCCCGGTGAAAAAATTTTGGCCTATGACGATTTTATGAAAGATGCGGCAGGTGATTTTCCCGTGCAATGGAACACCAATGCTTCCGGTGAAATAATGACCGTTGATAACTATGAAGGCCACTGGCTTAATATTTCCAAAGAAGGTTATTATGTTCCAAAATTTATTAAATCATTACCGGAAAATTTCACACTGGAGTATGACCTTATTTTTTTACCGCCGCAACAATCACAGGGCCCCAATACAGATGTCATCGCCAGCCAGTTCATCACATTAGCCGACAGCAAAAAGCCTTTTGAATATTATACTGACCGTGGCTATTTTGAAACAGACCCTTACCTGAATAATGTAAACATTGCCAGCTATACAAAAACAGGCGACAAGCTTTTAGAAAACCAGTTTAACGTAAAAGGGATCCAGCGGCAGAAATTGTTTACTTATCATATTGCCGTATGGCGTCAAAAAACAAGGCTGCGGGTTTATTTCAATGAAACAAAAGTAGTAGATGCCCCTTCTTTACTGGCCGAAGACATTAAGTATAATGCCTTTCGTTTTGCCACTTCATTAAACAATGACGGCAGCACCTGGCTCATCAGTAATTTTAAATTTGCCAGTGGATTACCCGATACAAGAAATAAACTTTTAACAGCGGGTAAATTTTCAACAACGGGTATTTTATTCGCAACTAATTCTTCTTCTATTCAGCCGCAATCTTACGGCACATTAAAAGATATAGCAACAGTACTTAAAGAAAATGCGGAGGTGAAAATTAAAATTGTTGGTCATACAGATAATGACGGAGATGATGCCGCTAATCTTGACTTATCTAAAAAAAGAGCGGAAGCAGTTAAGGCAATTTTGGCAAAAGAATTTGGTATTGATGAAAACCGTATGCAAACAGATGGTAAAGGTGAAACACAACCGGCAGTTCCTAATACTTCTGCAGAAGGAAAGGCGCAAAACAGAAGGGTGGAGTTTATAAAAATGTGATTATTCAACTTAGCAATCAAACTCATTGTTATGAAAAATATTTATTGCAAAACGATATTATTAGCGATCGTAGCCAGCGCTTCATTGTTTGCAGGCGCACAAACAAATTTTGATATTATTGTTAGCAACAATACTTTTTTCAATATTACAACAATGGGTTATCCTGTAAAAGGACAAGGGATTTTTTACCCGTTTAATTCATTGGTTGAAAAGGATAAAAACCGCTATTATAAATGTAAACAGGATGCCATATTAAAAGGTGTGGAAGGACACCTGAAATTTAAAGCTTCTGGTGATGAAGTGCCCGGTATGATAGATATGTATAGTCCTGAAATAGGTTGACTCCCAAACACGGGATAAGTCAATAAAAAACAGGATTAAAATGAGTCAA
>JAIEQM010000145.1 GCA_019747705.1 Chitinophagaceae bacterium
CCCTCTTATCCATCACCCGCAGCTACATATATAGCGCAGGAGTCTGTACCGGCTCAATCGCTTTACAATAATGCATCTATGCGTTTTACGGCAAGGAATGCCAGGTTTTTGTTTAATGAAATGGAAGTACTGCCCAATCTTGAAAACTGCTCTGCCGAATGTAGTAATCCTTATTTTATTGCCGGCGATGTACAAACCTGCAACACAGCAACGGTATTTATACAGGGTGTACCCCGAGGTGTAAATGTAGCCTGGAGCTTTTCCCCCTCTAATTCAGTTACTGCTGTTGCAAATGGCAGCAGTTATACAATTACAAGAAAGAATGGTTACAGTGGGGCTGCTACCATAACCGCCGTAGTTGGGCCCGGCTGCAACAACACTACAGTAACACTTACAAGAGTGGTTGACATTGGCAGCCCTGTTGGCACACTCACGTTTCAGCGTTATGGAAGCAGTTGTTTTTACCAGGCCGTTTTTCAAACCATACAAACACGCAATAATTATGAATGGAGCGATGATGGAATTACCTATACAGACTATGGAAATATAAATGTATATGGTACTTACTACCCTGCCCCCGGCAACAACATTCCCGTTTATGTAAGAGTAAACAACTCCTGCGGCACACTTACCCGCAACAGGAACTTTACCATTACCACTTCGCCCGGAGGATGTACCAACCGTATCGCATCTAAAAAAGGAGGTATTCAAATACCTGTAAATACAGAAATGGGAAGCATGGTTGTTTATCCAAACCCTGCTGCACAAAATATTACGATACCTTTAAGAACAGATTGGGGAACAATAAAAAGTATTCAAATTGTTTCCGGTACGGGCACCATTATTTACAATAAAGTTAATTCAGCCGCAGGACAGGTTGTTACCATTGCGGTTAATCATTTACCGGTAGGTATCTACACGGTAAGAGTGTTTAACGGAACTAAATGGTATTCGCAAAAACTGATTATACAACGTTAGCCCTGTATAGAGTAATAAAAAGCTGTTTTTTGAAAACAGCTTTTTATTACTTCTGTAAGCAAAGAAAAAATGCCAAAATTTAACCTGCGGTTATTTTTTGTTTTATGCTTTCATTCAAAACAAATTCCTGAAACCGGTGTTAAATCAAAAAAGTGAGTATGAAATGTATGAACTCTTTTCCTGCTGTATCCTCTATCTACTATGGCAATGCTTTATTTCAAAAACTGTTACACTGGAATGAGGAATTAAGTTTTTTATACAAATACAGAATAACCGCACATTTTTTACTGTTTGTTTCTTTATTTTCTTTATCGGTTTGCAACGCACAAAACAGACGGCTTTATGAGCAACCGCCAAAAGATAAAGCAAGAGTGTTTTTTCTTTACGATATGGAGCATCCACGTACAAGAACTTATGACCCCGGCTTTACACCCATATTTATAAACGAACAACTGGCCTGCCGGTTAAAAACAAGAACATATACTTATATTGATATACACCCCGGCAATTATCAATTAGCCTCACAATTTAGAGGGAAAAAGTATAAATTCCGTAATGCACAAACAACTGAACTGGATGCTGAAGCGGGTAAAATTTATTATTTTGAGCTTGTGGAAAAATGGTTGGGAGGTTTATCATTCAGGATGGATGTTGAAAGAAGAAGAGCACGTGAACTGGAAGAGATTATTGAACAAAAACGAACCATCTTTATTGACGAAACCGTTTATAAAGTTCCCGAAAAGCAAGACCCAATTTTTAATAAACGTTTTTTCATACGTGTTCCCGTTACTTTTATTGTACCTGCGGGAAATTATAAAAACTGGTGGGTTTCTGAATTAAGACCTGCTGTTAACCGTTTTCAGCCACTATCTCCCGGTTTTGAAATAGGTGTGAAACTGGGAGAACAAAATCACTTTTTGAGTTGGGGATTCATCAATAGTACACAACCTTCTGTAGTAAATCCAAACAGTCCAACTGTAAGAGAACATATCTCCCTAAATTTCAATACCCTTTATTATTCTTATGCTGTTGCACTTGATGATAAGAACATGATGCTGCTCTATCCAAAAGCAGGGATCAGTTCTTTAAATTATGTGCTTGAAAGTAGAGTAGATGGTGGCGGTGGCGGTAGTGAAGGAGTTGGTGGTTTTGGAATGAATGCAGGTATTCAGTTTGAATATCGTTTGGGCAGAACATTTTCAATAGATACCAATTGGGAATACCTCAATGGAACATCAACATTTAAAGGTGACAAAATCAATTTGAATCAACACCGTTTCTTTATTGGTATAAGAGTTCAGTTTTAAACTGTAAAAAGATGTTCATTAATTGTAATGCCGAGGCCGGGCTTACCACTTACCCCCACTCTTCCATAATCATATCTTAATCCGGTTGCAATATCTTCTGCTAAAAGCAACGGCCCGTCCATATCAATATAATCAACCAATGGCGCTAAATGAGCAATGGCAGCAGAACCAATCGTTGTTTCATTCATACATCCAATCATAATTTTCATATCCAGCGCTCTTGCTTTTGTTATCATTCGTAAAGCAGGTGTAATACCGCTGCACTTGGTGAGTTTGATGTTAATGCCGTGAAAATATTTAAAACATTTCTCAACATCATTTTCATATACACAGCTTTCATCAGCTATTAATGGAAGTGACGATTCTTTGTACAATGTTTTCATCCCTTCCCAATCATCTTTTGCCAGCGGCTGCTCCACAAATTCAACACCCAAATCTTTCAACTGCGGAATTTTGGCAAGCGCTTCTTCCAGCGTCCATCCTGCATTGGCATCTGCACGAAATATTGCATCGGTATGTTTACGTAATTCAGCTACCAATTCCACATCACCTTCCACCCCTACTTTTATTTTGTAAATGGGCCAGGGTTTTTCCTTCATCTTCTCCACCATTTTTTCAACTGTATCAATTCCAATCGTATAATCACAAACGGGCGCTTTGCTGTAATCAAGATTCCAGAGTTGATACAAAGGTTTTCCTCTAAGCTTTCCATACATATCCCATGTGGCAATATCCAATGCACATACTAAAAAATTATTTTGCGGAAAAAGATGATGCAGGTAATGCCAGTAACGGTCAGGATCTGTGAATGCAAATTTCTCCACAAACTTTTTCTTAGCTTCCAAATCTGCAATCATCTTTTCAACAGGAATATTGTAATAAGCAATCGCAGGCGCTTCACCATAACCGGTTTTTCCACGGTGTTCCAGTGACACAATTAAAACAGGCTGATGGGTTTTAGTTCCTTTGCTGATGGTGAACGGGTAACGGAACGGAAGTTCAATTTTTTTATAGCAGATGAATAAAGCCATGTAAGAATTGATAGTTGATAATTAAATATTCTTCAAAATTGCATCAATTGTTGATTGAGGAATATTTTCCTGCTCGGATTTATCATAAATTGAAAGCAGATATACTTTTCTCCTTACAACATAAACATGTGTTATTACTCCTGCGCCACCTGATTTTCCTTTGCCTTTTGATGCTATGGCGAGGCGCAATTTGTTACAGTTATTTCCGATTGGAGTACCAGTTTCAGGATTCATTTCTAAAACTGAAATTAAATGCAGCGCCTCCTTTTTAAGTGAAGGATATTTCCGGGCAAGGCGTTTTACTTGTCGCTTAAAATAATCTGTGAGTTCTATATTATAACTCATTCAGAAACTCTTTGGCACTTTGCAGCTTCACTTTACCTGTCTTAGCTTTTTTCACCTGCTCTGCTGAGGATTGCAATTCATATAGAAACTGAAGATTTTTTTTGGTGAGCCTATGTGTTTTAATAAAACTAAAATGCCTGAGCATTTCTGCAACAAATTTATCTTTATCTTTTTCTGCTTCAATTAAATATTGCATACAATAATAATTTGAACATGAAGTTACAAACTAATTTAATAGAAGTAAAATCTCAGGCCGTCAGACGAGGGCGTCAGACGGCGGCTCGGCTCCACCCTCTTCCACTTGCTTCCACCAAACCCTTTACATCATTATTAAACACATCATTGGCAACCAAATCTTCCAAACTTAAATGCATTCGGTAACGCCAGTAATGTTTGGGATTGGCAGGTACATTAATACGTTCATCATTGGGATTTTCTCTTCTCAAGGCTGCACTCATACCCAGCAATTCCTGCACCTGGAAAATACTCCACATGGCCGGCGAATAAAAATGCTGTGTAATAATACTGCGTACAACAGATGGTTCGCAATAATAAGGTGCATCACCCCATTGACCCAATTCTGTATTATAAAAACTTTGTGTAACAGCACGGTCTTCTTCCCACCAGCCACGGATGGTACTCATATCATGCGTACTGGGTGTAACCACGCTCAGGTAAGGGGCATCAGCCGGGTGAAAGAATTTTTTCTTTGGATCTTTCGGCATACGCTGAATTTCCAAACTTAAAAAGCCAAGCTGTTTCATAACATCCGGCACACAATCCGGCACCATTCCCAAATCTTCACCGCAAATTAGCATATTGGTGCTTCGTTTTAAGAACGGCAGTTTATCCATTGCTTCTTTGCGCCAAAACTCATCCTGCCTGCGGTAAAAATAATTTACATATAAATCTTCCAGCTTTGCCTTTGCATCACCATCCAAATATTTGAATGACAGCGTAGAACTCATGCTGATGCGGAAATGAAACTGCTGTGCCTGGCTGCCTTCCACTTCAAACAAAATAACATTGCTGATTAAATCATACAACGCATAACGAATGCGGTCATGATCAGCATTTTTTTCCATTTTGTCAAAGAAGCTTTCCACTTTACGTTGCGTGTTAAATTCTTCTTTCAGTTGATAGGTGTCATTGGCTGCGGGCTGAATATAAGGGCGCAACCATTCCACATCATCACCCATTAACTCATGCAATACTGTATCAGTAATATACGGCTTGCACAATCGCCCATAATCAAACCACATTCCACGCTGGCCAAACTCACTGATGTGTACCGGTAATGCGGGAACGAAATATCCCATAATGCCTTCCACCGCATGCAGAGGAATGCTCCAGATGCGGAAGAAGCCAAGAATATGATCAATACGGAATGCATCAAAGTAAACACTCATCTGCTCAAAACGCTGGCGCCACCATTTAAATCCATCAGCCTCCATTCGTTTCCAGTTATAAGTAGGGAAACCCCAGTTCTGTCCTTTAATTGCAAAATCATCTGGCGGCGCACCGGCCTGCATATCCATATTGTACAACTCAGGATTCATCCATGCATCCATACTGTTCCTGTAAATACCAATAGGAATATCGCCTTTTAAGATTACACTGCTGGCATGTGCGTAATCAACCGCTTCCTTTAATTGCAAATGCAATTCATATTGTACAAAATAATGAATGGCTATTTCATCATAATGCTTTTGAGACGGATCCGCAAACTCCTGCAAGGCTTCTTCATTATAGCTGCTGTATTGTTTCCATTGCTTGAAATCAGCAGTTTTATATTTATCCCTTAAATAACAAAACGAAGCATAAGGCACCAGCCAGTAACGGTTAAGTTCAAAAAACTGAAAGAAGTTTACATCTTCATGCATGGCCGCTTTCTGTTCTTCATACAACTCTTTAATGGCTTCCCATTTATATTTCATCACTGCTTCATAATCAATTTCATTAAGCGCATTGAGCTCTTTTTGTTTTTTGGAAAGCGATTTGATAACCGGATGTTTGGCATCGCCTGCAAGCGTTTCAAGATTTAAATATTGCGGATGCAAAGCAAAAACGGAAATGGGCGCATACGGATAAGAATCCATCCATGTATGTGTGGCTGTGGTATCATTGATAGGAAGTATCTGCACTAACTTCAATTTCATTTGCACAGCCCAATCTACCAGCAGCTTCATATCAGTAAACTCACCCACACCAAAACTATTTTGCGAACGCAGGCTGAATACAGGTACACTCAATCCTGCACCGTGCCAGGTACTGTTGGGCAGTTGTGCAAAACCATCATGCATTACCACTATCTTTTTCTTAGCAATACCTTCATACATCATGCGGTTGCTGCCACTCTCAAAACTGGTAATGGTTTTGGTGGTAGTGTTAAACACGCCATATTTATAAGCAAAGGGAAAACTTTCTTTTGTGAGATTGAGTTTGATGCTCCACCAGTTACCATCGGGCTGCATAATAACCGGTTTATTTGTCTCCCAGTTGCCGAGAGCATTGTTACTGCCGCTGATGCAAAGCAATTCATCCTGTTTTAACAAAGGCGCTTTTACCCGAAACACATGTGTGGCGTTGCGATAAGACTTAAGCTTCTCCGGTGCTTCACGTTTTAATAACACTTGCTGAAAAGGTTGTGTAAAGAAGGCGTTTTCAAACTCACCGGCATGATTCCATGCATCATATACAGTAAATTCTGTAGTGCCAATTTCAGAAAGCTGAAGCAGGCGGTCATCTCCCCAATCCATGATGCGCTCACCTGTATTTGTTTGCAATACATAATTATAAGCAACATCATTTACTGCGTCATCTGCTTCCAGTTCAATCGTTGCGGTCCAGAAATCATTATTGAGATACTGCATGGGTAATGCAGTAGTAATATTGTTATTTCCAAGTTTGCTGTTATTACCTGAAATGAAAAGACTTTGGCCATAGCTTGTACTGAAACGCAGATAGAATTGTATTTTGGTCATAATCAGAAATGAGGGGTGAAAATTAGCGAAAAAAGGCTATGGATTGAAGTATTTATGATTTGAAATTTAAAGATTGATACTTTATGCAGAGCAGAACAAAAAAAACAAGGTTAATTCATTTTTATATGCATGAGATTTTTTTGGCTTAAAAAACCGCTACCCTTACTTTTGCGCCGGAGAGATGGCAGAGCGGTCGAATGCGGCGGTCTTGAAAACCGTTGAAGTGAAAGCTTCCGGGGGTTCGAATCCCTCTCTCTCCGCTTGAATCAATACAAAGCAATTCAAAAGCCTGTAAATCGTAGTGTTTACAGGCTTTTTTGTTTTCCTACCTGTTCAATTCATTCATTAAATCGCATGGCAAAGGGGGCAAATTCGGTTACCCAACTTAATTCAAAATCTGGGTAACCGAATTTCTCCGAAACACTTGTCCAGTAAGCAGTTCAGTAGTTGAACATCTTGTCCGGGGCTGGTAATGAATCTAATTTTATCACAGCAAAAAGGTCACCACCATGCAAGCAAAAGTTTCCATTCTCTTTTATACAAAAAGAGCAAAAGCCACTACAGACGGGCTAATTCCTATTTATTTAAGGGTTACAATTGACGGCCAGCGTATTGAAATAAGTACCAAGCGGTATGTAGAAGCTCCTAAATGGTCTGTACAACAAGGCCGTATGAAAGGCAGTTCCGGAGATGCTCATTCCATCAATACTTACCTGGATATATTGAGAGGAAAAGTTTACGAGTATCAAAAAGAACTGGTACAAGAAGGCAAGCTAATAACGGCAGAGTCCATGCGGAATAAATTATTAGGCACCGAAGTAAAGAGCCGGATGCTGGTCCCAATTTTTGAAAACCACAATAACCAGGTGGAAGCTTTACTAAACGATGAGTTTGCACCCGGCACCTTAGAACGCTACAAAACATCATTAAAGCATACAGTTGATTTCCTGCATTGGAAGTATAATATTTCAGACATTGACATAAAGAAAATTGACCATGCTTTTATAACCGACTATGAGTTCTATCTCCGTAGTGTCCGCAAATGCAATAACAATACTGCAGTTAAATACATCAAGAATTTTGGCAAAATAATCCGCATTTGCATAGCCAATGGCTGGCTTGATAAAAGCCCGTTTGCTAACTACAAATCAAAAGTAAAGGAAGTTGAAAGAACCTTCCTGTCAGAAGAAGAAATACAGGTATTGGCGTCAAAAGAATTTGCAACCGAAAGGCTCAACCAAGTGAAAGATATATTCCTGTTTAGCTGCTTCACCGGCCTGGCTTATATTGATGTAAAAAAGCTCACTAAAAATAATATCACCATTGGCATTGATGGTGAAAAATGGATTTATACCAACAGGCAAAAAACTGATACCCGTTCAAATATTCCTTTGCTGCCTATGGCAGAAAAAATTATTGCCAAATACAAAGAGCATCCGCAGTGTTTGAATGAAGGCAGGTTACTACCAGTTTTAAGTAACCAAAAAATGAACGCATACCTTAAGGAAATGGCTGATGTTTGTGGAATCAAGAAAGAACTCACTTTCCACATTGCCCGGCACACATTTGCCACAACTGTTACACTTACTAATGGTGTACCTATTGAAAGCGTATGCAAAATGCTGGGGCATAAAAATTTGCGTACTACTCAGCATTATGCAAAAATACTTGATAAAAAAGTCAGTGATGACATGCAAATACTAAGAAATAAATATCAAATGCAAGAAAAGGCAAGAAAAAATCATACTGCCTGATTAGTCACTACCTTTTTTACATTTAAGCTGGTCCGTTCACATCAAGAATTAACAACACCTTATCAAGTTAGGAAGTATCGTTATCATAAAAAAGTACCTTTACAAATCAGCAATGGGTAAAAACTGGCTAAATAAAATTTTTGAATCTCTTTTGCAGTCAAGAATCAGATTGCATGTTCTTTTTTGGATTTCTGTAATCCTTGGCTTCATTGCAGTTCACCCCTATGAATTTCAAAAATTTGGATGGCTTCTTTACTTACTTGTAATTGTGATTAAGTTTATGCTTTTAATCGGCATGGTGTATATTAACTTATACATTCTAATTCCCAAATATGCTGTTTTTAAGAAAAAAATAAGTATTTATATCTTACTTCTGATTTTACTTAACATTCTAATCGCTTGTTTATGGTATCTGTTTGAGTTTTATTTGTACCTCTACTTAAGTAAACCTGGCGATGAAGTAAGAGATTTAAGTGACCATGTTTATTTCTTTTCCTCTCAATTCATCAGCAATTTCTGGTATTTAGGCAGTACGTCTGCGTTACAATTTGCCCGGAGGTATTTTAAGAACCAGTTATTAATGAAGGAAACTTCAATTGCAAAATTAGAAACTGAAGTAAAATATCTGGTTGCACAAATAAACCCTCACTTTCTGTTTAATGCAATTAATACAATATATGTACAGATAGACCGCCAGAATATAGATGCAAGAGAAACAATTACAAAATTTTCAGAAATGCTACGCTACCAGCTTTATGAATGCAATGTTGCAAAAGTAAGTCTGGATAAAGAAATTGCTTATATACAAAATTATGTGGACATTCAAAAACTCCGTAAGAGTGAACGCCACAGAGTTTCATTTACTCATCCCGCAAACACTGATAATATTTATCTGCCGCCATTACTTTTCATTGGTTTCGTGGAAAACGCATTCAAATTTGTAAGTAATGACAAGAACAGAGATAATTATGTTTTGATAGATATGGATTTCCGTGAAAACCGCCTTTACTTTAAAGTTGAAAACACAGTACTAAGCAACACTGCTTTGAATAATTTTTCAGAAACCGGCGGTATTGGCTTAAGTAATATCAAAAGGCGATTAGAATTACAGTTTAAAGATAAACATGAACTAAATATAGAGTCAGGCAAAGAGTGTTTTATTATAAACCTTCAATTAGAAATTGAATGAAACTAAGAACCATAATAATTGATGATGAGCCATTAGCTCAAAAGGGGCTGGAAGACCATATTAACGAAACTGGTTTTTTAGAATTGGCTGGAAAGGCCGAAGACCCAATAGAGGCTTTGGAACTATTAACAAGCGGAAATATTGATATAGTATTTCTAGATATTGAAATGCCCAAAATGTCTGGCATTACTTTTTTAGAAAACCTGAAAGTTCCACCTATTGTAATTATTTGTTCTGCATATGCTGAATATGCACTTAAAAGCTTTGAACTGGATGTTCTTGATTATTTATTAAAGCCGGTAACATTTGAACGGTTCACAAAAGCAGTGGTGAAAGCTAAAGAATATTATGAACTAAAAAAGAACGGCAAGCAGGAAATTTATTTACAGTCTGACTACTTTTTTGTTAAGTGTAATCAGAAAATTGAGAAAATAAATTTTGCAGATGTTAATTACCTGGAAGCGATGGGGAACTATGTAACTATTCACACAAAAGCAAAGAAATTTATCACTTACCTCACATTAAAAGGAATTGAAGAATATTTGCCCAAAGATTCTTATGTAAGAATTCATAAATCTTATCTTGTGCCAATTGATAAAATACAAAGTATTGATGAAAATGATATAAAAGTGGCAGATACAGTTCTTCCAGTTAGCCGCAACTATAAAGAAGAGCTTAATTTGAAAATAAACCGTAAACTCATTAAGCGAAATTAAAAGATAGCCACCTCTATAAATAGCCCTTTCAGGAAGAAATAACTGCACCTTATCAAAATTGAAATCCTCGTTACTTCTTTTGCATCAACTTAGGGGTATAGATTAATAATCTGCCTCTTAAATTGGTTATACAATGCAAATGAAGAATTTATTTTTATTCCTGATTCTTATAGTATCCAACACAGTTGGCTGCAACTCACAAAATAAGAAAGCACAGAAATCAGAAAATGTAGATAACACCATTGGTGGTTCACTGGAAAACAGAGAATTCATGTATAACGGAATTGCTAAAGTTATAAGCAACACAGATACAAGTACAGCATGGTCATTACATGGTCAAAAATTACTTTTAACTGGCACAGTATATCAGTCTGACGGAACAACACCTGCCTCTGGTGTTCTTATTTACTATTATCAAACAAATACTGATGGCCGTTATATACATAAGCCGGAAGAAAAACGCAGTATGACTCCTAATAATTTAGGACAAACACATGGCTATATCAGAGGTTGGGTTAAAACTGATACCACCGGCAAATACTCAATTTATACGGTAAGGCCAGGTCCTTATCCCGATGGTACAGAGTTAGCCCATATTCACCTCACTGTGAAAGAGCCAAATAATATTCCTGAGTATTACATTGATGATATAGTTTTTGATGATGATGAACTGATGACTACTAAAAAAAGGATTAAGATGGAAAACAGAGCTGGCACTGGTGTGGTAAGACTAATTGAGAAAGAGCATTTATCAATCGGAGAGAGAAATATTTACCTCGGTCTTAATATTCCCAATTATCCACAGAAAAGAAGTTCAGAAATTGATAATGGTAAAAAAGTGGGGGAAGATATAATTTCGTTTGCACCCTATCATGCCTGGGGTCCCGATAAAGGTTCAAGAGCTTGCCCAATATGTAAGTATGGAAGATATCATGGCATACTTTTTTTTGTTGGTAACAACCCAAATTGGAATGAGATTAAGCAGTGGCTTGTGTTTCTTGAAAAGGAAAGCTTTAAAAGAGATAAATATCTCAAAGTTTATTTCATTTATGGTAATAGTACAGAGTACAATAAACAATCCCGACAAGCTGAATTACAAAAAATTGGGCAGGAGCTAAACATAATAAAAACCGCTTTAACCTTTGTTCCATCCTTTTCAGATACTGAATCAGATATGTATTTAACCAAAATTGATGAAAGCAATACTAATACATTTCTGCTTTATAAACGTAGTAATGTAATTGGCAAATACATCAATTTAAAACCTAACAAGGAAAATTTCAATTTGCTTTTAAAAAAGCTTGATGAAACAATTAATGAATACTTTAAACTATAAAAAGCATTGGCTTTAAAATAAAAGCAAATGGAAAACAAAATTTCACGAACAAAATTTATAGCCTCACTTACTGGTGCGGCTTCTTTACTAATCGTTAATAATAAAATTATGGCAAGCCCAAAACAGGAGCAGAACCAGCAACGTCCAGACCCACTTGACCCTAAAATAGTACAGGAGTTTGTAAGACTGGGCCACCACGACCTTGAAGGTGTAAAAGCTAAATTAATTGAAACCCCAGCCTTGTTAAATGCAACAACCGATTGGGGTGCCGGTGATTTTGAAACAGCCTTGGGCGGAGCATCTCACATGGGTAGAAAAGACATTGCAACCTTCTTGATTGGTAAGGGTGCAAGAACGGACATTTTTACGGCTGCTATGCTGGGCTATACAGACCTAGTAGTTTCAATGTGTACAAGGCATTCCGAACTTTTAAACAGCAAAGGTCCTCATGGTATTACGCTTTTAATGCATGCCCAAAAAGGAGGGGATGATGCAAAAAAAGTTATTGAATTTTTAAATAGCAAAGGAATAGTAAAATGAAATATTTATTCATTATTCTCACAGTCTTTATTACTAAGATTAGTTTGGCGCAGTATAAAGATACCCTGCTGCCAATTAACGGGACATCAATTTTTATCCGTGAAATTGGAAAAGGTTCTCCCATCATTATTGTGCATGGAGGTCCCGGCCTAAATCATAGTTATTTTCTACCTCACCTTAACTCGTTGGCTAAAAAAAACAGGCTGATATTTTATGACCAGAGGGCTTGTGGTAATTCATCCGGCATGTTAGATAGCACACAAATGAGTTTGAGTTTATTCGTGGAGGATATTGAAGAAATAAGGAAGAATTTGAAATTAGGCAAAGTAGCGATACTGGCACATTCCTGGGGTGGCCTCGTGGCGATGAACTATGCAAGTAAATATTCTCAAAATATCAGCGCTTTAATACTGAGCAATTCTGTAAGCCCAAAGTTTGGTGAATTTGAAAAAGAGACTAATCAAAGGTTAAAGCTCAGGGTTCCTGTAGAAGATAGTATTTTGCGTTCCGAGATACTTAAATCCGCTGAGTTTAAATCCGGTAACCTGCAGTCATACACAAATCTTTTCAAGCTTTCTTTTAAACCTTCCTTTTATTATGGTAGCAGTTTAGAAAAAATGAAACTTATTCTCCCCGCCGATTTCCTGGCAAAACGAAAGATTCTCTTTTTTATGTCAAAAGAGTTATCAGCTTATGACTTTTATGATAATCTAAAAAAAATATCTTGCCCTGTTCTGGTAATTCATGGCGGCTATGATGGGATGCCGTTGGAGCTTTCTCAAAAAATCCAGAACCACATAACAGGTGCAAAACTGACAATAATTGAAGATGCCGGGCATTTTACATTTATTGATAATCCTAAGAAATACAATGCTATAGTTTACAAGTTTCTAAACCAATAGGGAATATGAGCATTGAAATTACAAATTGCAAATTAGCGGATACAGATGATATTCTGCTTTTATATGAGGCAGCAAGAAATTTACAACTTCAGAGAAAGATGGTCGTTTGGCCAATTTTTGAAAAATCTTTTATAGAAAAAGAAATAGCAGAAAATCGCCAATGGAAAATACTTTACGATGAAGTAATAGCTTGCAACTGGGCTATTGCTTTTGAAGACAGGCAGATTTGGGGTGAAAAGGATAAAAATGATTCAATTTACATTCATCGTATTTGTACAAACCCAAACCTGCGTGGGCACAGATACATTGACAGAATTGTAGAATGGGCGCAACTTTATGCAAAAGAGGTAGGGAAGCAATTTATACGCTTAGATACATTGGGAAATAATACTAAGCTAATTCAACATTATACATCAGCAGGCTTTACTTTTCTGGGAATGGTTAACCTAACTGATACAACAAACCTTCCCTTGCATTACCAAAATGAAACCAATTGTTGCTTATTTGAAATTGAAATAAACAGGTATGAATAAATATAAATTACTTCTTACAGTGGTTTTAATATCACTGTCCATCCATTTGCAGGCTCAAAATAGTTTGAATGCCACTATTGACGGCAAACTTTCCAATGAAATGTTTAAGCCGCTTTCTGGAATAGCTGTTCGTTTACAAGAAGCTGTCAATGATGTTATTATTGACAGTGTATTTGCAAAGCCGGATGGTACTTTTAAATTTTCTATTACTAAGCCTGGCTTATATCAATTAATATTCAGGCAGGAAGATGGCCTATTAGATTCAAGCTATATTTTTTCTATAGGACAGCTTTATCCGCTACATAACAAAAAGCTATTGCTGTCATTTGTGTTTTTTAATACAGGCAATACAGGTAAATTAAAATCGCAACGCAGGCAATTTGGCGGTACCTATAATGATTGGTTTACTTCTGTGCCAGCTAATTTATTAATTGGTCTGATTGCGGAATATGAGAGAACAGGCACTGGGCAAAGCAATATTATTAGTGGTACTACTCTTAATAACAGTAGTAGAGGCATTAGTGAAACCACAGTTTCACTTTTTAACGCAACAAGTTATAAGGAAATTGCAGTAACCGCATCTGATGAAAAGGGGAACTACTTTTTTAATGAAGTGCCGTCTGGCGTTTATTATCTCGTATTTGCCAAAAATGGGAAAGAAAATAAAGGTGGTTTATTTGAAGTAAAAAGTGGCTGGCAAGTAGTTTTAAAAGATATGTTTCGGAGTCTATAATAATTATGATAGTAGTGTTGCATAGGCAAAATTCAAAAAAAGTATGAACAAACTATATTTAGTTATTATTGCTATTCTAACTTCTATTGTTACATTTTCGCAGACAATAAGGTTAACCAATGGAAACTATTTTCAAGATGGAAGATTTAAGCATTATGCAAATGTTTATATAAAAGATGGCAAGTTTACTTTCATAAAACCCAAAGTAATTGATACTACAATTAACCTCGAAAATAAGTTTATTATACCGCCATTTGCTGAGGGGCACACTCATAAAATTGACAATCCGAAAGAAGTAGGCCCTGATATAAATGCGTTCGTCAAACAAGGAGTTTTTTATGCTTTCGTTCTCAATAATTTTTCTTCTAATGTTAAAAGTAACAGAAATGAACTCTTAAATTCAAAAAAAATAGAAGTTGCATTTGCAAATGGTGGTATTACCGTAACAGGACAACATCCTTCATTTGTATATGAGAGAATTATTTCAGACATAAAAGAATGGTGGTTGCCTGAAAATACAGCAAAAATCAAGAACAGCAGAAAGGGAGAAAATGATGCATATTGGTTTATGGACAATATTGAGGAAGTTGATAAAAAATGGGAGGCATATTTAAAAACCAAGCCAGATGTGGTAAAAGTATATCTGATGAATGTTAATAAAAACGAAACCCAAAATCCGAAAACACTTTCTGAAAACACAGTCAGCTACATAGTTAAAAAAGCAAAAGCATCAAATCTTAGGGTTGTTGCACACATTGAAAGCCTTGATGACTTAAAAGTTGGCTTACGTTGCGGCATTAGCATTTTTGGACACATGCCACATTATAATGTAAATTTTTCAAAAGAGCTTCCTGCCGACTTTCAGTTTACAGAGCTTGAAAAAAAAATAATAAAAAAACTCAGACCTGTCATAATTCCTACCCTTTCTTTCAATGACGAATTTTCAATAGTGAGAAATGAAAAAAATAATTACCAGGGAGAACTTGATACTGCAAGTTTTAATAGAAGCCTGCGTTTTCAAAAGACTGCAATAAAAAGCCTGCATCAAAACGGTTTCAAATTTGCTATTGGGTCGGACAGAGAATATTTTATGTCAGAATTATTGTATTGGTTTAAAAACAATTTCTTTAGCTATGAGGATATCCTTACCATTGCAACTAAGGAAACGCCAAAATTAATCTTTCCGACACGAAAATTGGGCGAATTTAAAGAAGGTTTTGAAGCCAGTTTTTTGGTGCTAAATCAAGACCCGCTTAAGAACATCCAAGCCCTCAAATCAATAGAACTTCTTATAAAACAAGGCAAGTTGATTGTCGCAAAATGAGATTAGAGTTTATGCAGGTGTGGTATTACTATCCACTGTATTTATTTATATCATATGAACGATAATATTAAACACCTGCTCTTTGAATTAGAGGAACAGTTGAAGTTTATTGACCTTGAACAGGATGACCCAATAAAATCAGCGCAATTATGTATTGATGTCTGCTTGAAAGCAATTAGTAAACTGAAGTATATACTTCTGAAGCATAAATTCAAGAATCAAAGTGAAGAAATAAAGTTTTTTAAAGAAACAAAGCCAAAGTTCTTGGCACCGCTTATTTATCATTTGAAGATTTACAAAATTGAATCCCGTAAACCAAACGGAAGTAATGATATAAGGAGAAAGTACCTTTTGCATGAACTTGACAAACTAAAACACTACTTTGACAGCAATCTTGATTTTTACAGGTATTACCGAACCCAAAGTAATTACTTAGACCATAAATATTTTATCAGGGGTAAATACGATATTCGGCTCACAGTTGACAGCTTTTTCTTTGAAGCAGATGAAAGAGTTAGTACAAGCCATGATTTTAAAGTAGCAAAAATTTTGGCACATGACCGGCTGCAGGTTTACCTGGAGGAAGAATTATCAAATCTTGACAGAAAAGAATCAGGCATGATTACACAGGAAGCCCCCAAGGTTAAGCTCTACTGGACAGAGAGTAAAACCGCTTTGATTGAATTAATTTACGCTTTGCACTCTCAGGGTGCCTTTGATAATGGACGGGCAGATATCAAAGATATTGCCGCTTCATTTGAACATTTATTTGGTGTTGAGTTAGGCGATTACTACCGCACTTTCCTTGAATTACGAATGAGAAAAACTGGCAGAACAAAATTCTTACATTCGCTTATAAGTAGCCTCACAAAAAAGATGGATGAGGCAGAAGAAAAATAATAACTATGTCATACCAGCCGAATGTTAAAGATATTCTGCCCTCTATTAATCTTGTGGTGGAACTGATGCAGCCTGATAAATACACTGTTAATCTTAATACTCATTACTTGCATCAGGGAATTTTTAATATAAGCAAAGCCGACCGGCAGTTCGCCTTTAGTTCATCATCTAAAGTTCAAAAAGGGCTTCAAACGCATAAAGAAATTCAGTTTTCAAGAAATGATATTGTTGAATTAAAAGGGAGTAAACACACCTTTTTTGTTGAAGGAAAGTACCTGCTATTGAATAATATCAGTTATGATGATGACTACAACAAACTCTTTTCTGGCACTATAAATAGTTTTTCATCCTCGGTTGCCCATACTGTCATTAATAATAGGTTTCTTCGTATGGTTATTCCAGAACAGGATAAAGATGTTTTCAATCTTCATGAGTTTAAGCACCTGTATTTTGTTACACCCAAAAAAAGTCATATTGATTACCTGCCGGTTTTGTTTGAGAATTCTGAATACCACATTTACAAATGCACAAGTAATAAAAAGAAATACATAATAATTGATTGTGTAAAACTTGAAACTCTTATTGAGTTTCAAAAAAAATGCTTCAATATCCTTTTGGCTTACGGCTTTATCACTGGAAGGCTGATACATGACGAGTGTTTTATCCTTTCATTTTCTAATGAAGCTATGGCAACTCCAGAAGGGTTTCTTTATCATGCAATGAGGGCCAGCGTTATCACTAATCAGCCAACCTTTACATCAAATCCGTTTTCTGTAAATTCTGATATTGATTTTGAGAGAGAGGAACATGGAAAAATAAAGGAAGCGGTAACAAAAAAACTTTACGAAGGAATTGATGATTTTCCAAGAAATGTGTTTTCAAAACTCGTAGAACTATTTTATAAAGAAGAAAAATTACAAAGGGCAGCTTTGCTCTTTATCCAGAGCCACATCACTTCTTTAGAAATGCGTATTCCAAATTATTACGTTGCTATTGAAGCCATAACCGGGTATATATCTTCATCCATCACCATAAGAAAAAAGTCATTAGCTCCAATCAAAGACACAACCATTGCTTCAGACTTCATTAAATACATAAAAGAAGAGGCATTGAAATTGAAAGCAGAAAAAGGGCTTGATGATGATTTGTTTAATATGGATATTATAGAAAAAAATATCGCCAAATTAAATGCTCCTCCAAATGCTGATAAATTAGCTGAATCTTTTACTCTTCTTGGTTACAATCTTTCTGGTGAAGAACGAAAAATACTCAAAGACAGAAATACGTTTCTACACGGAAGTTTTTTAAAAACTATTGACGATGACTTGGCATTCAGGGAGGCACTGCATGTAGGTCTTAGGGTTCATTTTTTAATTGCGGTTGCACTGTTAAAATTAGCTGGTTTTTCAGGAAAGATTATCAATTACGCTGAACTGTGGTCTCACATCACTGAGAAGGAATTAAACGAAGAACGGTTAACTATGATATAAAACCGGGCATCTTTTTTGGCTGTTTTTGGATAAATATTTCACCCAACTTGGGTACAACTTGGGGAGCAATCTCAATCATTCCATATTCTTTTGTGCCATACTAAATTTCACCACAACGTATGGCAGTAAATATTGTAACAAAAGAAGACCTGACAGAATTCAGGCACCAGTTACTGGATGATTTAAAAACAATCATTCACACAAAACCGCTCAAACAAAAGCAATGGCTAAAAAGCAGCGAAGTTCGCAAGCTGCTTAAAATCTCACCAGGCACATTGCAGAACCTCCGCATTAACGGCACACTCTCCTTTACTAAAATTGGCAGCATCATTTATTACAGCTATGAGGATATAGAAGCCTTGCTGGAGGATAATAAAAAACAGGCCATTGTAGAGAACACCCTTTTTGGTAAACTAAAAAAGGGAGGTAACCCATGAACTACATAAGGCATCTTGCAGGTTTCTTTGACCGGGTGGCCGCCGATGAGCGGCTCAATCCTACACATATCAGTATGTATGTTTCACTATTTCAATTTTGGAATGCCAGCCGCTTTAAAAACCCAATAAGCATTTCACGGGGCGAATTAATGAGAGTAAGTAAAATAAGTGCCAAAGCTACTTATCACAAATGCATGAAAGAGTTGAATGACTTTGGTTATCTGAAATACAAACCTTCTTATAACCCATTCAAAGGAAGCCTTGTTTACTTGTTCAATTTTCAAACTGGTTCTATAGCGGAAAGCGAACCGCCAAACTTGTTCAATACTGAAACAGGTGTTGAACAAGCACTAGTAACACACCATACTAAAATTGAAACAGGTGTTGAACAAGCACAAGAGCCTTACATAAACAGTTCAAACATTATAAACCAAACATCTTTAAACTTGGGTAAGCCAGCACAAAAAAAAGAAGTTCAAAAAATGAACGGGCAAGGAAAGAAAGAAAAAAATTCCGCCAAAAAAGAAAGAAATGTTTTTGCTGTTCCTCAGCTTGCCCAGGTGCAGGAATATTTTGCTTCTCAAAAATTTCCTCCTGTGGAAGCAGCAAAGTTTTACAACTATTTCCAAAGCAATGGCTGGTTAGTTGGTGGAAGAACAAAAATGAAAGACTGGAAAGCTGCAGCCCGTAACTGGATGTTGAATGCAAAGAAGTATGCCGGTAGCAAACCCGTAAAACCCAAAGCCAAACATCTTCATGCAAAAACCAATAAAAACTATTCAGAGCCGCTATAACTACAACGATGTTTGGCAGTGGCTTCAAGAAAAAGGGATAGAAGTATATGGTAAGAAATTTCAATTGCATGAAGAAGACAAGCAAACCATTTACCTGCTGCTTTGCTGGTTTTTACAGGACGACATTGCTGCCCCTCAGTTGGAGTTGGATTTGGAGAAAGGTATTTTATTAAGCGGTCCCGTTGGTTGTGGTAAAACAACGTTGATGAGTTTGATGCGATATGTTACGGCAGACAAGAACAAGTTTATTGTGAAATCATGCAGGGATATAAGTTTTGAATTTATTGAAGATGGTTTTTCTGTTATTCTTAAATACAGTCGGGGTGCATTGTATCAGTACATTCCAAAGAATTATTGCTTTGATGATTTAGGAGTAGAAAGTAGTTTAAGATATTATGGCAATGAGTGTAATGTAATGGCAGAAATTTTATTGAGCAGGTATGATTTGTTTGTGAGCCAAAACCTGATAACACATGTAACCACAAACTTATCAGCAAGTGAAATAGAAGAAAGCTATGGCAACCGAGTAAGAAGCAGAATGAGAACCATGTTTAACCTGATAGCATTTAGCAACAACTCAATAGATAAAAGACAGTAATGATAAAAATTAATATTAACGAGTTTCAGAATTACGATTCAAAAAGCATGTATGAGTACCTTCTTGTGCAAAACGATACGGAGTTTGAAATTATCATTCCAAGAGAAGCCGTTGAAGGTATTGATGAGCAGTATATGTTGGCTATTGAGTTTATCGGTGCTGCTTATGCAGGCCATTTGCTTTCTGAAATTTCAAACTGCTTTGCATATTATACTCCCTGCCCAAATCACACAAAGCCTTTTTTGTTTCAGGCAATTATTACTGATGTGGGAAAGCTGGCTGATACACTCTATTACATTTCCCAGGGTTTTAATGACCCCGATGGTGGGGAAACATTTTTAGACTTTCAGATAAAATCTGCAGAGTTCCTCAACGATGCTTTTGAAGAAAGAGTGAAATGTGAGACATGGGGGCTGGTTCATATTGCAAATAATTTTTTACAAGAATAAAAATCAACACATGACTATCAAAAATTACACATCAACAGTAGAAGCCAGCCGCAGTATGGCAAAAATTGAAGAACTGTTGGTAGAAATTGGTGCCAGTAACATCAATAAGCAGTATGCAGATAAAATCTGCACTGGCATCACTTTCTTACTCTACGACCAGCAGTTGCAGCAAACTTTACCATTTCACCTCAAAGCACAGGTAGATGAATGTTTTGCCATTCTCTGGCAGGATGTAAAAAGACCACGGCCAGACACCCGGGCACAGATACAGCAACAGGCCAGCCGTACCGCATGGAAAATCCTATCCGACTGGACAGAAGTGCAATGCACCATGATTCTGCTTGGCCAGGCAAAGCCATTACAAATGTTCCTGCCGTTTATGTATGACATGAAAACCAATGAAACATTGTTTGATAAGGTGAGCAATGGAAAGGTGAAGTTGTTAACCGGATAAAAATAGTAAAGGCCACCATCTTTTGATAATAGCCTTTTACTAACCATTAAATACTAAACAGCAACTTTTTAAAAGTGTGTTTAATCTATCTTGGAAAGATAGTATGTCGTTGCCGCAAGCAAAACTGCTGCAACTGCTAAAACAATAAACCTTGCATTGTCGCCTCTGGCTTCAATACAATCATTGTTTGCGTTGCACAACCTTACCTGGTCTGCCGGCATGTATGGAATTAAATTTCTTTTCATAATGAAACGAATTTAAAAGATTAATAAATTTCTCCTCACCAGGCCCGGAGTTGTAGGCATGGAAAGGTTAGTTCAATGTGTATTTTTTCCATGGAATTCTTGACAAAGAGACATGTGTAAGAAACCTGACGATATCAGGCCTTCCTTGATATGTAGCTCTTCCGCTTGAATCTTGTGCCATTAGAATAATTGGCACTCCAGGAAAAATGCCACTAAAACTTGACCTTGCATTTTGTGCTTCGGCTGAACTGTTTAGTACATGAGGCTTAACAATTACAATAGCAAATGTTACTCCCTGTTCTTTAATAACTGCTCCTTCAAATTGCATAGTAACCTCCTTTTAGCCTTCCGGCGGATAATTGTCATTGCCATAACTGTTACGTTCCCGTATCTGGCCCTGACGGTTGTGAATAAATAACTCAGTTTTTGGGTTCTGAGCGATGTCTTTTGCTATCTCAATAGCTTCCGACTGTGTGTCGGTAATAAGGGTGTATTTGCTATTGCCTTCACCCTTAATTGCCCATTCTTTTCCATGCGGGACCACATGTTGATTTTTTCCCATCTTTTTATAATTTAATGGGTAAGTAAATATTGTCCCAACCTTATCACGGAGTAGGGGCATAGTCGCCGGAAAGCGTAGAGAAAGGAAGATTGTAGTAGATGGCACTAACAGCCGTGGAAGTTTCTGCATTAGCAGGTGTTGTTTAAGAATAAAACAGCACCTACCTTTGCAGCCAGAATTAAAACAACGGAAACGAGACGCTTTCAAACTCATTTCCTGAAAGCCTTAGGAGGTACGAACTCTTGGGGCTTTCCCCTTTCTGTAAAGAACTTATTGATTCAATCTTATTCTTACTTCTTCTCTGATTTTTACATTGCTATGTATAAAGCTGAAATTATTTAAAAGCTGTGTCACCTCATTATAAATATTCCCTTTCTTCTTAGTATCCTTAATTGTAATCATCAGGCAAAATTCCTGGCTTGGTACAATTTTCTGCATTTCACATTTCACTTCTGTAAAATGCCTGAACAATCCTTCAAGCTTTAAATACCAGTTTTTAGGAGCTTTGAGGTATTTCTCTTTATTACTATCAGTAAACTCATCAAAATTTACACTCCATTTCTTTACAGGCTGGTATTTATCACCGTATGATACAAGCATTCTTTCTGTCGCAAATGGCGTGTCCATATTCTTTGTAGCTACTTTGCTGTACACCGCTGTAGAAAGTACGTTTTGCCTGCCGCCTGCTCCAATTGGGTTTTTAATGATTGGTTTAGTGGTATCTCTTTCCACTTTTTCATCGTAGCTGCCAAACATTACGCTGATATTTGATTGACAATATTCTGCACCCTGCGAAACATCCAAAATTGGTGCGGTTACCAGCGTTACTGTTACTTCGCCGTAATAATATCCATCGTCATCTATCATACTTTGCGGAAATGGAAAATCAAGAATATCAATAAAATTCCCTCTTTCTAAAGTGTCCTGTAGTACCAGAGTAATTTCATTTGGCTCATTAAAAAGAATATCCTTAATATTTGACGGTAAGCCGAACCCTGCAGCGTTAATTTTATCTGCCATGCCAATTTTCATTTCTTCCGGGTATTTAGCAGAGTGGATGATAAGAGCCTTCAAAAGAATTGGATTAAATTTTTCATTCAACAACGAATCAAGGCCAGCCGCAATTGCAGAAATACGGGGTGTTGAAAAACTCGTTCCTACTTGTTTAACAATACCACCATTTGGTGAAAAAGATTTTACTGGTACCATTTCAACTCCATTTCTTGCATTTAAAGATGCAGCACCACCTATATGCACCACATCTGGCTTTATCAAATGTGATGGGCCTGGTCCTAATCTTGAAAATGAAGATGGGTTTTTATCATGTCCCAGTGAGCCAACTACTAATCCCCTCACTGTATCTGCGGATTTTGCTATCCGGGATTTGGGTGCATTAATTTTAAAATTGTTACAATTGCCTGCGGATTTGCAAATCAAAACATCATGCTGCTCTTGAATTTCATCTAATGCTTTTGCAAAATCAGAAAACTCATACAAATCAGCTTCACGGTCTGTTCCTAATGATAGGTTCCAAATTTTGATATGGTCATTCCTGCTTATAGCATCCCTTATTTGCTCAATTAACTCACTTTCGTAAATTTTTTGTTTATCCTTATCTGGCATTACAATCGCTTCAAATAGTTTGCATCCTTCAAAACCAGTATATTCTTCACCTTCAAGTTCATCGCCATAAATCAATACGCCGGCAACAAAAGTTCCATGCCTTTTATTTACATCTTCATCTTGATAGTAAGTAATATTTGTGCCATTAAGCCAGGGACTTAAATGTGGTATATCGGCAATGCCGCTATCTAAAACACCCACAACAGGATAATTTACTCCAGCTTTTGGTTGTCTTACTGGTACTGCATCATCTGTATCTACCTCATCCATTGTAATATCGTAAGTAGGCATTTCTGTTACAAGCTGTATTCCATCAAAATCTTTAAAATCTTCCAAAGCGTCCTGAGTAATACCATCAATCCTGTAGATATTTAGTTCACCTGAATATGCAGCTCTTTCAAACTGTAAGTTATTATCCTTACAATATGATTCAAACGCTTTGATTAAAATTGCATCTAAATCACCATTGCCATAACTAAAGAGCTTTACTTTCAAAACACTTTCTTTACCTGCCTCAGCTTCAATTACTGGCTTAAACTCTTCCACATTGCTTATTGCAGATATACCCACCATAGTAGAATAACTTGGGTATGCGTTATCCACTTTGGCAAAATTTTTTGTAATTGCCTTCAAATCGTTTTCATTATCAATTTTTATCAATACTTCATCTTCTCCGCTTACACCAATCGTGTTAAGCTTGCCAGCATTGAATAGATTTCCGATTTCCCGTCTGTAAGTTTTTGCCAGGGCATCTTCATTTACCTTTAATTTGATTACTGAAGGGATGTAGTTGTTCTTTTTTCTTTTCTCGGTCAGCTTCGTTGAAATTGTACTAAGGATATCCCTTACATACATAGACCTTTCATACAGTGCTTGTGGGTCTGTTAATAACCAGGGTGGCGGTGTTCCACCACCACCGCCTTCTGTGTCCATTTCATCTTTCTGTCTTTTCTGAAAGAATTTTATAGGAAGGTTCTTTTCTGCCATTGTTTTAAGATTGTTTGTTTAAATAATTTCTTACCTGCCTTACTGAAACTTTCATCCTTTCAGCTATGGCAGCTTGTGGTATTCCATTGTCATTAAGAAACTCAACTAATTTATCAATAGTTAAATCCCCGTGATGATTGAACTCAAATAATTCCACCAATAAATCTTCGTACGCAAGTATATCCCTGCCGTTAATTATTGCCTGGGCTTTTGCATTGTTAACTATGCTTTTTATATCCGATGGTGTTTTTCCTTCCAGTAACTTGATGAGTTTATCAGTTCGTTTTTCATCATTACTAAAATCGGTTTTAAAGTCACTTGTAAAAGTTTTTACAAGCTCAACAATCTCCCCATCCTGTGGTGAACCAATTTCAATCACAGTATTGAACCTTCTCCAAATAGCCTTATCAAGTAATTCAGGATGATTGGTTGCTGCTATAAGAATATTATGTTTTGCAAAGGCATCAATATTTTGAAGAAGGCTGTTTATAACTCTTTTCAACTCACCTAACTCATATTGGTCATCTCTTGCCTTTGCAATGGCATCAAATTCGTCAAGAAAGAGGATACATGGCTTGTTATCTGCAAAATCAAAAATCTTTCTGATGTTCTTTGCTGTGTTGCCAAGCAGGGATGATACAATAGCATCAAATCTTGCAATAACCAACGGCAAACCTGTTCTTTCAGAAATGTATTTTGCAACAGTTGTCTTTCCGCAACCGGGCTTACCGTATAACAGCAATGTATTTGACATATCTACACCACCCTTTATTAGCTGGGTTTGATGTTTAACAACACTGATAAAATCCTCAATCTTGTTATCAACAAGCTTTGGAAGCACTATTTGCGTATGAACCTTTGGTGGTACTTCCACATCAACAATGCTTAATCTGCTTTCCTGGTCCACCGGAGTGGTTAACAACTCATCCATAGTTACTGTCGTAGCAGGCCCATTATCAATGGCTCTCAAAATCATTTTAGCCATCTTATTGTCGCCATCTTTATCAAGCTTATCAGCCAGCAATCTTGAATAGTTGTACACCTTTTTTGGGTCTTTTGCTAACCCGCCTTCTATTATTCGTAATATTTCGGTATACATGGCGTATTATTTTTTCGGTTTGTGATACAAAATTGAGATATTTCGGAATAAAAAACAAATTTACTGAAATAATTTAACAAAAAACGTATTTTTATGCCCGATTAGTGTATTATAACCCGGTACTTCGTAATATTTTATCCAGTTACCGGAATATTGACATTGTGGGAAACAGCTTTATTGAAACTGTTATTAAATACTAACATTGAAAAAAGTACATAAATTATCTAATTGGCAGAACTAAGACCATATCAAACCGAGGGTATTCGCAGAATCTTTAATTGCTGGAAAGAAGGCCGGCGAAGTGTTCTTTTCCAGATGCCTACCGGGACAGGTAAGACTGTTTTGTTTTCACAGATTGTAAAACTTGGTTTTGATAATAACCGGCGAATACTTATTGTAGTGCACCGCAAAGAACTGGTAGAGCAGATTACTGAAAAGCTAACAGCAAGAAAAGTTCCTGTAGGCCACATAGTTGCTGGAATGAAAGCCGACTATACTCAAACAGTTCAGGTAGCATCAATACAAACTCTCTCCAGGAGAGAACACCCAGAAGCAAATTTGATAATTATTGACGAATGCCATCATGCAAAAGCCGAAACTTATAAGAAACTGTGGGATATATATCCAGATGCAAAATTTTTAGGTGTTACTGCAACACCTGTACGTTTAAGCGGTGAAGGTTTTGATGATTTGTTTGATGAATTAATAGTATCCATGCCCACTCAAAAATTTATTGAGCAAGGGTATTTATGCCCGGTTACACATTTAGTTTGCTCCAATCCAAATCTTTCAGATGTAAAACAAAAGCAAGGTGACTATATAACAAAAATGCTTTCCGGTGTGATGATGGATAACTCTATTATGTCTGACTTGATAGAAAGTTATAAAGAAAAGTCAATGGGCAAAACAGCAATAGTATTTGCAGTTGATGTGGAGCATAGCCAAAGTATTGTAAAACGATATAATGAAGAAAATATTTTTGCAGCACATATTGATGCAACAACACCAAAAAGCGAAAGAGCTTCTATTCTTAATGATTTTAAAGCGGGTAAGATTAAGGTAGTTAGTAATGTTGAAATAATCACTGAAGGTTTTGATTTTCCAGAATGTGAAGTAGTGCAATTGGCAAGGCCAACTAAGTCATTGTCGCTATACCTGCAAATGGTAGGAAGAGTGATGCGGCCTTCAAAAAATAAAAAAGAAGGGATAATATTAGATAATGCAGGCTTGTGGCTTGAGCATGGATTATCAATTGTAGATAGGGAATGGTCATTACAAAGCACAAAAAAGAAAAATAAAAACGACTTGCGTCAAATAAAAGAAGTTGCACTTGACGAAGATGGAACTATCCGGGAAATAAATCGTAAGCGGCCACTTGAAATAAAGGGATTAAAACTTATACCACTTACATTTGAAATCAAAAGATTGTTTGAGTTTGAAACCATTCTTGTTAATTCAAGAGCTAAAGGGTACAATCTATTATCATCATATTTCGCCTATAAATCATTGCTGGAAGAAAGAAACATAGCGATATCAAAATATGAATTTGAGTACATCAAAAAACGACTGAATGCTTTTAATGAAAAAGCACCAGCAGATAAACAGTTTAAGAAAGGGTATTGGTATAATGAAGAAAAAACATTGTTCCAAAAATAAGAAACACAAACATGGTTGACTTTGATTTGATAAAAGGAAGAATTCAAAAACACAAGCTTTCATCTATTATTCATAATACCCTTGAATTATTAAATGCTGTTCAACGAAACGATGATAAAGGGTTTCCTGTATGGAATTTGTTCATACTTATAAAGTGGTCATATATTCATACAACAGACAGCATACTAAGAACTACAATAAAAGAACATGAATATCAGCAGTTGCTTGAATTAATCAGGCAGTTTGAAACTAAGTACAGCGGAATAAGCTTTAAAAGCAAAACAACAGTTAATCAATCCTTCAAAATAATTGCTAATCAGCAGTTCCCACTTCAGGACAAGTTTCACAACTCTATTCTTTCCAGGCAAATAGTTCTATACCTGCAACTGCAATCAAGTACTTCTTTCGATTTAGACAAAGAATTTAAGCGGTTGTCAGGCATAAATCTTAAAGCTTTTCTTGAATACAGTTACTTTACTTTTTTCTTTTTTAATTTCGATACTGTAAGACCCGACATTCGCTATGACGGAGACTTATTTGAAAGCTATTTTACTTTGTTCAAATTAAAGTGGGGAAATGTTGAGTTAGAAAAGTACCTTAATTTACTTACACTGAAAAGCCGTAATGATTTTGAAAAATTGCAAAAGCTTAATAATGAAGTGTTGCAGTTATATGAAACAAATTTCTTTACGCTGAAACCATTTATTCTTTTCCGAAACCAATACAGAATTCCCCATAAACAAATATTTACTCAAACAATCAAGCATTTTATTTACAATTACCTTAAAGAAAACTCACCTAAATTTCCTGAGGAGTTTGGCAACCGCTTGAATAAATATGTTGAATTGGGTCTAAGTGAGAACCAAATTCCTTTTGAAAATGATACGGTGCTAAAAGCTAAATATCCAGTAGGAAAAGTAGCGGATTTTTTAATTGAATCAGATATACTTGTAGAAGTAAAGGCGATAGAACTAAACCCCCGTGCCGGTGTGCTACGCACCAATGACATTCTTGTTAAGGATTTGGACAAAACAATTATCAAAGCATATACTCAACTGTTAGAAACTGCTTTCAAAGTCAATCCTAATCAGGAATATTACGGCATAATCATAACATATAAAGAAATGTATTTAGGGTTTGGTGCTGATGCCTGGGAAGAATTTATGAAAGAGCCAATTGAAGTTTTCTATTTGCAAAACTCAATTGATATAGCACTTCTTCCACCTCAAAATTTATGCTTTATCAGTATAGAAAATTGGGATTACATGATGCAGGCTATAAAAGAAGGGAAGGCTACTTTGAAAGAAATGCTTCTGAAAGGAAAAGAACTTAACGCCTTAGATAACCCTGCTGAAAGTGTAATGCTCATGGAACAAGTCATTACAAGACATTTTCATCCTTCTGAAGTGTCTTTATCATACTTAAAAGATAAACATTTGCAATTGGATATATTGCCTGATAAAAGCCAGTTCTGATTTTTGATACCAGCTTTGGTATTTCATGGCATCTTCGTTGTGTCACTCACTTGTACAACATATCATTGGGCATCAAGTACGTTTCCATAATCAGCAACCAACTGCGATGCTGCCACGGTAAACTGCATCTGCCACAATCCATTTAAAAAAATAAAATACACATGCAAGATAGCTCCGGGAAAACGGGGCATCCAAAAGACTACGGCATAAACACAAACCCACTGCACAAAGCCATCTTTTATTCCGTTTCCTTTTGGAGTGCAAAGACACCCGTTTCCCTTCGCTGATAGAAGCATGTTATTTTATTTTTTCATTTTTAAATGTATTGTTATGTCAGTTTCATTTCCTTTTCCAGGTCGCCGTCGCAGGCAGTGGGTTTCTTTTTTAGTTACTGGTTGTCATTATAGCAGCCTTGTTCATGTAGTGTATCGTTGTCCTGTTGTGGCAGGTGTTCCTTTGGTTCATCTTGCTTGGGTTCATCGTTTTGTACCAGCTTCATAGCTGGTACTTAGATGGAAGTTGTGTGGCTCGGCCACGAATCTTTTATGATTGCTTATTCCGTTCCTCTCCATACGCAAGATTTGCCCTCCGCACAAAGCCCACGCTTCGCCGGTAAAAAGGTGTTCGTCATTTCGTCGTCAGCAAGCAGCCTGCCAAACCATTGCAGCAGCAGCAATAACTCTTTTTATAAACTTTTATGGTATTGCTGCACCTGCAATGCCCTCCGGCATCCTCCGCTTCGCTGCGGAGCACTCCGGGTGCTCCGTTTCACTCCGCAGTTTGTCATGCTGCTTGCAGTTCCTCCTCATTCCTCACGGCAGCTACTGTGTCCTTCACGCCCCTTCGTTCATTTCTTCCTTCGTTACGCTTCATTACACCACGTTCGCAGCCAAACCATTTGCTTCAAGGCTGGGCCCGTCATCATCGCACATAACTCATACACACAAGCGGGTCACCAGCCTTTTGCAAGCCAACGCTACAATACTCACTGGGTTTCATTCCGCTTCACTACGTCATTCATTCACTTCACTAGCGTTCAGTCCACCCGCTGCCCTCTTTTGTTGTGCTCGCCGGCAGCCCCACTTAGGCTGCGTTCACCTTGCGGATGCTAATTGCTCATGTCGTACCCCCATTTCGCAAAGCACCGCTAAGGTTCTCTTGCATAGTTCAGCCGCCTCCGTACCCTACCGGGAAATATACTGCGGCGGCTTCCTATGGAGCTGGCATCGCCATTCGTTCCTCATGGCTTTACTGCCAGCCCCTTTGTGGGGGCTCGCCGTCCGCATCCGTTCAGTCGTTCCTCCTTCTCTCCTGCGTCCGTTGAACGGCTCACCATCGCTACAGCCCTGACAAGTGTGCAGGGCGGCTATGCTTCTTTTTTGCCGCAGGCGCTTTTACCGGCAGGCTAACACACAATATGTCAACCCTTCCAGGAAAGCACTCTTGAACTACAGAATAATTTTAGCCGGTGCATCGGCAGAACATATCCAAACAGTATCAAACCGGCAGTTGATGTTCTGTGGAAAAGAGTGTTTTTATAATTTTCAAACAGTTGTAATTTTACGAGAAACAAAATAGATATGGCAAAGTCAGAAAAAACATCAAAAAGCGTTGCTTCAAAAGCAGCAAAAATTCTAAGTAACCCAAAGTCATCAAAGGCAATGAAAAGTGTAGCAGCTTCTGCACTTACACAAGCTCCAAACAAAAGCAAAAAGAAATAGCTTTCTGCTTTTATGTCATGTAAAGTAGATTGGCAAATAAATTGTCAATAAATCTTTACGGGGGATAAGCATTGATGGTGATGTCCGGTCTCCAATGTGTTCTGCGGAGAGAATACAATGGAAAACCGATGAAACGGGTTCAAGTCCCGTATCCTCCACTTTTTTCTCCGCAATGCCTGTTTCGGTTAATTCTGATTCAGGCATTTTTATTTGAAAACAAAAAAAGTGCAGCAAGTTAGTCGGCTGGCACAATCCCAATCATAAAGTCTGCAAGGAACTACGGCATAAACACAAACCCTCCACACAAAGCCATCATTTATTCGGTAGTATAAAGCAGATTGTGTAAACAATTTTAGAGTCTTCCCCCAGCCCCTGCGCCGTAGTGGAGCGTAGCG
>JAIEQM010000068.1 GCA_019747705.1 Chitinophagaceae bacterium
GGGGTAAGGGACAAAGATTTCTTTCTCTACAGATTAGCTCACTACTACTCTTAGCACCTCAAAAGATTAATTAGCCTCCTTTTTCAAATTCAAAATGGTAATTTTTATTTTTTTGGGTGATGATGGTAATGGTGTGCGGCAAGGCTTTAATGTCTTTAATATCTGCCCAGTCAATGTATTTGTCACCTGGGAAAGCAGAAATGGTTACACCCAAATGATGCACTTCCACCTTTTCCTTTGAAATGAGTTTGTGCTCACAATAAAAAACATAGCCATAAATGCAGGCGGCAGCCAGCGAAAGACTGCTTATGATCAACGAGGAATTAAGGGCTGCCAGAAGGGCAATACCACCAAATACAATTACTTCAATAAGCCGGAACCAGGCATTGAGGCGGCTGCTTTCATCAGCAAAGCGCTTCATAAAAGCAATAGCCAGTACATCGGCGCCAATAACGGCCTCAGAAAAAGCAGCAATACGGTTATCCTGAATAAATTCATAATAAGCGCCGCTGATAAAAAGCAAACCTGCAATAAAATGCAGGAGGGGGCTTATTTTTTTGAGGTTTACAGCCTGAGGATGAACGATGGAAACAGATAGAGGAGCAGCCATAACAGTTGGGGTTTTTGGCTTAGATGCCCCTCCTCATTATTTCCATAAAAAAAGAAAAACTGTTTTTAAGGATGGGCTTTACATTTTTCAATAAGCAGTGTAAAAGCGATGCTCAGGTCTTGATGCAATTGTTCATAGTCAGTTTCACGCCTGTCTTTTTTGCGGTGGAATGCAACATCCGGCCGGGCATTTTTATTCTTGTTTTCTTTGATGCTAATATCTTTTAAAAAGCTGATGAAAAAATTGTCTTTACCACCCGCCTGTATCTTTACAGTAGAACCAAAATCAGCTTTTGCCAAATCAATTTTGTACCATGTAAAATCACCACTCATATTTTCAGCAATGCTGATATGATTGGGCTCTTCGGGTTTATACACCATCCTGTAATTAACAGACCCGTTCATAAAATTGCCGTAGGTTTCAATATTTTCTTTGATGAACTGAATGAGTTCTTCCTTGCTTTTCTTTTCAAGCGGCAAATCAGAAGTTTGGGAGAAAGCAGATATATGCAGTACTAATGCTGCTGCAATAAATAAAAAACGTTGCACGGCTTTTCGATTAAAGAATGTTTTAAAATGCTGAAAATGTAACAGTGCAACGGTAAAAAAGCTGAAAGCAACGAAAATATAGCCACAGGTTTTAAACCTTCGTAAACCGCTCCCTGCAAAACGCATTGATTTCATCCATCTGCAATTCACTGAGAATAACATTGGTTTCATACTGGATGAACTGGTTCTGAACGGTATTGATGGAGACAAAATCATTTTTTATAAGCAGGTGATCAATATTGGCCCAGGCAATAAAACGGTCCTGCATATTGGCAGGTGTATAAACCCCCTTCTCATCAATTCTTACAAGCGTGGGAGAAAAAATTTTGCGTTCTGTAATAAACAAAAGAAAAAGACCCAGGGCTGCCAGCACCTGCATAAAGCCCATTAACTGTAAATTCATCACGCTTAAAAAATACCAGGCGGCATACACAAACATCAGCGTTTCAATGAGGCGGAAAAGCTGGTTGGTATTCTTGTTATCCGGAAAAAATTTTTTACCGGCAAATGCAAAGAGGATGCACAGTATTGCAGCAGCTACCTGTACAACCACAAAGAGTAAATTGGGAGTGGGCTGTTTAAAATCGCCCCAGGCATTGGCAATCATTAAAAACCCTGCCAGCAGATGTAATAAACGGGCTGCTTTTTTTTGCCGCTCAAATGGTTCAAAGTAAACAGGGATGGAGTAGGGAGCCATGATGTGTTAAAGATAGTAAAGATAAAAACAGTAATCAACTTAAGCCGGATTGCCGGCCAGCAATAAATTGCTGAGCTTATATAAAATCCTTGCGCCTACGTTTTCATCCCATTCTGTTGTGCTCACACCCACTTCATTCAAATCAAATCCAATGAATTTACGGCCACTTTTAATGAGGGAGCGGAATAAATAAAAAGCCTGCTCACCTTCCAAACCACCCATTACAGGTGTTCCGGTATTGGGACAGAGCTTGGGGTCCAGCCCATCAATATCAAAACTGATATATACTTTTTCAGGAAGATGCTGAATGATTTCATCTGCAATTTGTTTCCAGCTCTGGCCTTCATACTGGCGTTCTTTCAAATCTTTATCAAAATAACTGATAATGCGGCCATTACTGTTGCACATTAAATCAAATTCGTTCTCGCCATAATCCCTGATGCCCACCTGAACCAGTTTACTCAACTGTGGTATTTCATTAAGGGCATTGTACATGATGGAAGCATGGGAGTATTTAAACCCTTCGTAGGCTTTCCGCAGATCAAAATGCGCATCAATTTGCAGAATACCAAATGAACCGTGTTTTTCAGCAATGGCTTTATAGTAACCGAGCGGTGTGCTGTGATCTCCGCCTACTAAGCCAACAAGTTTGTTTTGATGAAGCAGGGCAATTGTTTGCTCATATACCCAGTTATTCAAAAATTCGCTGCCCTGGTTTACTTCTTTAAGTGCTTTGCACATGAATTTATTGTCGTCCACATTTTCTTCCTGTGCTATGTAATTAATATAGAGTTCGGCTTCTTTACGCAGGTAATCACTTTTTAAAAGAATTTTCTTATCTACCTCACGCATGTATATTCCCTGTTTCCACACATGGTCCGTATCATTATCAAAAAGCTCCACCTGCAGGCTGGCTTTCATCATGTGTTCAGGAGCACGGGCCGTACCGGCTTTATAGCTTACAGTAACTTCCCATGGAACAGGAAAGAGAACCAGACGGGCATCTTCTTCATTAAAGGGCAAACCAAAGATGTTGTTATTAGGGTTACCGGCGCCATCCTGGTCAAAATGTGATAAATCGGTCATACAAGTGCTTTTTGCAAAAGCGGAGCAAAGTTAAAGGGGTTTGCAAGAAACGGGCAAATTAGGGGATAAGTTTTTCATATGTGAATACGGAACGGAAAAATGAAGCTGATTTTTGATGAATGTTTACCTGCTCAAACCGGGTTATTTGTTATTTTTTTTTGATGATGCGTAATTATGTTCAGTAATGTTTAACAGTTGAAGTGTCGAGACGCTTAAGGTTTCCGATGCCGACTGAAAGCGCCGGCATGCGACGCCAATAAAGCTTCATAGCAGCAAAAAAGCGGTAACCACATCTGCATTTCCTGCAAAACAAAGAGCGGAGCAACTTGTTTTTCAGTTAACTTTGCACCCTGTAACATTTCTCTATTTTAATGAAAACAACACATATTATTTTACTCATTGTAATTGCCGTTGGTATTGCTATACTGGCCACTTCCATTACAGATGCTTCCACTTATGATTCTGTTAATTCAGCCAAAGCAAAACCGGGCAAGTATGTGCATTTGATTGGCAAACTGGATACCAGCAATGGCCGGCATATTGAATATGATGCTTTGAAAAATCCCAACTATCTCAGTTTTCATATTGTGGATTCACTGGGTGGTTCCACCAGGGTGGTGTATATGAAAGGCAAACCGCCAACAGATATGGAACGGAGTGAGCGGATGGTGCTGAAAGGAAAAATGACTGACAGTGCGTTTTTATGTGAAGATATTTTAATTAAATGCCCCAGCAAATACACGGAAGAAAAAGCCAAAATAAGCAGTAAATAAAATTGAATTAGCACATGCCTTTATATACAGGTGAACAGTTAATGCCGGGCAACACCGGTCAGTTTCTTTCAGTTCTTTCGTTTGTTGCTTCTTTAGTAGCCACTATTTCATTTTACAAAGCCACTGTTTCAAAAGATGTTTTATTACAGCAAAGCTGGAAACGTATTGCACGTGCCGCATTTGCTCTGGAAATAATTTCAGTAATCGGGATTTTTATTACGCTTTATTACATTATTTCCAATCACCGGTTTGAATATGCTTACAGCTGGCGGCACAGCAACCTTGCTTTGCCCATGCAGTATATCTTCAGTTGTTTTTGGGAAGGGCAGGAAGGGAGTTTTCTTTTGTGGAGTTTCTGGCATTGTGTGCTCGGCGGCATTATTATGTGGCGGGAAAAAGAATGGGAAGCGCCGGTAATGACCACTATTAGTTTGATGCAGGTAGCCCTTGCCACCATGGCGCTGGGCCTTTATTTTTTTGATTTAAAAATAGGCAGCAGTCCGTTTGTACTGATGCGGAATGAAGATATGCTGAGCCCGGAGCAATTTCCCATTGGATTTAAGGACGGTGTGCTGAGGCAAGATTATTTAAGCTTTATAAGAGATGGTAAAGGATTAAACCCTTTATTGCAGAATTACTGGATGACGATTCATCCGCCGGTTTTGTTTTTGGGTTTTGCAAGTACCATTGTTCCATTTGCATTTGTAATTGCTGCATTATGGAAACGGGAGTATAAAAACTGGCTGGCGCCTGCAAGGCCTTATGCATTGTTCAGCGCAGGTATCCTGGGTCTTGGAATTATGATGGGTGCTGCATGGGCTTATGAAAGTTTAACCTTTGGTGGTTACTGGGCCTGGGATCCT
The DNA here is from genome assembly GCA_019747705.1 of Chitinophagaceae bacterium. Lineage (GTDB taxonomy): Bacteria > Bacteroidota > Bacteroidia > Chitinophagales > Chitinophagaceae > Lacibacter. The sequence continues at coordinate 4,578 of JAIEQM010000068.1, forward strand.
GTAGAAAACGCATCACTGGTGCCATGGCTCGTACTCATTTGTGCTATTCATACAATGATTGCTTATAAACACACCGGTCATTCATTGAAAGCTGCTTTTCTTTTTTACATCCTCCAGTTTTTACTCATTATTTATTCCACCTTTTTAACACGCAGTGGTATTTTGGGTGATACCAGTGTGCATGCATTTACTGATTTGGGAATGAATGCGCAACTGCTTGCTTTTTTAACAGTGTTTGTAGTTCCTTCTCTTGCCTTATTCATAGTACGTTATAAAGAATTACCCACTATCAAAAAAGAAGAACAAATCAGCAGCCGTGAGTTTTGGCTGTTTGTTGGCTCTTTACTGTTCTTTATTTCAGCTTTGTTTATTATTGGAAAAACATCATTGCCTGTTATTAATAAAATTTTCGGAACGAAGTATGCGCCGGCAGAAGACATTGAATATTCTTACAACAAAGTGCTGCTGCTTTTTGCATTTGTAATTGGAATTTTAACGGCTATTGGTCAATACCTCAAATACAAACAAACACCGGGTAAACAATTATTAAAAACGTTGCTGTGGTCAACTGTTCTTGCACTGATTATTTCTTTAAGCATCAGTGCGTTTGGAGAGATTAACTATAACAAATACGGCATTGGTTTTTTAGCTTCCATTCATGCAGCCATTTTTGCCGCCGTGTATGCAGCAGTGGCCAATTTTCTGTACATCTTCACCGGCATTAAAGGAAAGATGATTAAAGCAGGCGCTTCTATTTCACATTTTGGTTTTGGATTGGTGCTGCTGGCCATTTTAATTTCTTCATCCAAAAAAGAAATCATCAGCTGGAACAGGAGCGGCATTCTGGTAAACTTTGGAAAAGACAGTAAAGAAAACCCTGCTGAGAATTTAACATTGGTAAAAGGCGTGGCTACTGATATGGGTAAGTACATGGTAACCTATGTGGGCGACAGTACACATCCGCTGGATCCCAAACAATATTTCAAAGTTAACTTTCAAAATAAAAATTCGGCTGAGGCATTTACATTGTATCCTGATGCATTTGTGAATTACCAGGGCAATGGTCAGCTGATGGCCAACCCCGACAGTAAACATTACCTGCACAAAGATGTGTTTACCTACATCACATCCATGCCCGACCCTGAAAAGAACAGAGATACAGCACAGTTTCATGAAAAGAAAGTAAAACCCGGCGATACCATCTGGTACAGCAAAGGTTTTATGATTTTAGAAAAAGTGAACGGGCGAATGAGCAGCAGGAACAATATTCGTACAGAGCCCGGCGATTCTGTCTTTGCTGCCAGCATCAGCATCTATGCAAAAGACAGCAGCCAGTATAAAGCAGAACCATTGCTCATCATCCGCAACAACACATTGATTCCTGTAACAGACACTGTATTGTCTCAAAGTTTGGAGCTGGGTTTTGCCGGGGCAGATGCCAATGGTATAAAACTGGCCGTTAAAGAAAGCAATGCTGTTCAGCAATACATTACACTAAAAGCTTACCAGTTTCCTGCTATTAATTTACTCTGGCTGGGTATTATTATTACCGTGTGCGGTTTTATGCTGGCGATGGTAAATCATATACAGAAGAACAGGAAAGCGGGAGTAAAGTGATTTTTTCAATTTCAATTTTAGATTTACGATTGATTCGCTACTTTTTCAAAACTTAACTTTGAGTTTTATTTATTTAAGATTTTCTTCACATGCAGCCCCGGTTACATTTCTCCTGTCTTTTGAATCAATAAGCAAGTTTGTTTATCTTAGTAGCCAATGCTTCTGAAACGCATCAAATATTATATTTTTATTTTAGCTTTTGCAACAGGCGCTACAAGTGCAACCGCACAGGAACAGCCTTCTCTCCCTGATAAAGAAAAACAGGTTAAAATCATTCATCCGGAATACGGTAAAAATGATACAGTATTTGTAAAGGCGGTAGTGATTGATGGCGAACCGGTGGGCGGTAAAGATTTACAGGAAATCTTTATATGGGGTGGCGATCCCAAACAGGCAGCTAAGTATTGGGCAGAGTGGACCAGGTTGCGCAATGCAGTGTATGTAACCTACCCCTATGCCCGAACTGCCGGCGTGGTAATGGCAGATGTTATGAAACATTTGGAAACGATTGAAGGCAAAAGGGAACGCAAAAAATACATCCAGTCAAGAGAAAAGGATTTACGTGCTGCCTTTACAGATAAAGTAACAGACCTTTCCGTGTACCAGGGCAAAGTATTAATGAAGCTCATTAACCGCCAAACCGGTAGTGATTGCTATGAAATCATTAAAGAAATGAAAGGTGGTTTTACAGCCCGTTTTTATCAAACACTTATGTTCTTTGTGGGCAGCGATTTAAAACAGGAATGGAACCCTTCAGAAAATAAAATTGACCGCCGGATAGAAGGCATTGTGCAGGAACTGGACAGAATGTACTATGGATACCCTTATTCTTCCAATTCCAATTCAAAATAAGGACAGACCCGGTTAGTTTTAATTTCAACCCTTACACACTTCACTTTTTTGTATTACTGTTTATTTCAAGTAATTTTAGTTGTGAAAAAAGTGAAAATTAATCAACTCAATTTTGAAATTGATAAACTAACCAATTCAATTGAGAATGTATTAACAGGGGAAGTGTTTGATACCCAAATTATCAAGCTTTCTTTAACTGATATCGCTCAAATAAAAAAGAAGCAATGGCAGTTCAATTGGAAAACTGAGTTAAAGGATAGCACTAAAGAAGTTTATAAGCTCACTTCTGTAAACAATCCTTTAGTTATTCAGGGATTAATAAGTATTGAAGATAAGAACGATCATATTTTTATGCATTTGATTGAAAGCGCTGCTTTTAACAAAGGCCAGGCTAAAATGTATTACGTTGTACCCGGTAACCTGGTAGCATTTGCCTGTAAAATTTCCTTTGAAAAAGGGTATGAAGGATTTGTTGCTTTTGATGCAAAATCAATACTTATCAAACATTATAAACAAACACTCGGTGCTACACATCTTCGCGGAGTAAGAATGTATATTGAAACTAAAGCAGCAGTAAAACTAATAACTAAATATTTTTGATTATGGCACTTATTAAAGAACCTAAAAGCGTTGATTTCTCTACAAAATCAGAACCATGGAATGAAAAAGAACTCGCTGATTTCCGAAAAATTATGCAAAGCATAAAAGCAAGAAATAGCAGAAAAAAAATAAAGATTGCAGGTAAAAAAAATAAGCAGACAACTGCCTGATGTTTTTATTTGCTTATTTTGTTTTAAATTATTGAATTCATGAAATTAGATATCCTTGCTTTTGGCGTTCATCCGGATGATGTGGAACTGAGTTGTGCGGGCGCTATTATGGCAGAAATCAACAATGGTAAAAAATGCGGCGTAATTGATTTAACAAGAGGGGAACTGGGTACCAGAGGAACTGCTGAAACAAGAAAACAGGAAGCAGATGCAGCGGCAAAAATCATGGGTGTGCACCTGCGTGAAAACCTGGGCATGCGTGATGGTTTTTTTAAGAATGATGAAGAACACCAGTTGATGGTAATTCAAAAGCTGAGGCAATATCAACCTGAAATCGTTTTGTGCAATGCTGTTTCTGATCGTCACCCGGATCATGGTCGTTCAGCCAGGCTGGTGGCTGATGCATGTTTTTTATCGGGCCTCAGAAAAATTGAAACCTCACTGAATGGCACAGCACAGGAAGCATGGCGGCCTAAATATGTGTTTCACTACATACAGGATCGTTATGCTGAACCCGATCTTATTTTTGATATTTCATCTGTATTCGACCGTAAAGTGGAAAGTATTAAGGCATATTCCACACAATTTCATAATCCTGATTTAAACGAGCCGCAAACCTATATTTCAACGCCGGCTTATTTTGAAACGATCATTTCCCGTCATAAAATGCTGGGAAAAAGAATAGGCGTGGAGTATGGTGAAGGGTTTATCAGCGAAAAACGAATTGGTGTTAGCAGTTTTGATGCCATTATTCAAATCAACACCTGATGTTAAATGTGCAATAGTTTTATTCATTTAAGTCTTTTGGCGCTAAAACTGTTCTACCTTTGCACCCGAACAAATACATTAAATGAATACTCCCAAGTTTGCCGTAAAAGCCAAATCCTTTCATACAGAACTCAGGAACAGGGTGAATGCTTATTTTGATGAAGCCGGTAAAAAACCAACAGGAAATGCTTACCTGTATTTTAAAGCTGTATTTTTTGGATTAGCTGCTATTGCACTTTATACGCATCTTGTATTTTTTACTCCGGGCATATTGCTGGGGATTACTGAATGTATTTTGCTGGGTGGCGCCATTGCCGCCATTGGTTTTAATGTAATGCATGATGGCGCTCACGGGAGTTTCAGCAGAAAAAAAGCAGTAAATGTAATTGCAGCTTTCTCTCTCAATGTGCTGGGGGGCAGCAGTTTTATGTGGAATGTAAAGCATAACATGATTCATCATTCATATACCAACATTGATGGTATTGATGATGACATTAATGTTCATCCGTGGATGCGTATGAGCAGCACACAAAAGAAGTATAAGCTGCATAAATATCAGCACCGCTATTTCTGGTTTTTGTATTCGTTGCTTTACATCTTCTGGATTTTTGCATCAGACTATATTAAATATTTTAAACAAAAGATTGGAGATATGCCTTTGAAGAAAATGCATGTAAGCGATCATCTTGTTTTCTGGTTGTTTAAAGCTGCCAATCTTTCTTTGTTTGTAATCATTCCTATTTTCCTGGTTGGCTTTTTGCCCTGGCTGCTTGGATTTTTAGTAACTACATTGTTTGCAGGTTTTGTGTTAAGTATTGTATTTCAACTGGCACATACCGTAGAGCATACGCATTTTCCCATGCCCGATGAGCATGATGGAAGAATGGCAGATGAGTGGGCGATACATCAATTAAAAACAACTGCCAATTTCGCCACAAGAAACAAACTCATTTCAGCATTGGTGGGCGGATTAAATTTCCAGATTGAACACCACCTGTTTCCGAAAATTTCTCATGTGCATTATCCTGCTATCAGCAAAATCATCAGGCAAACCTGCGAAGAGTTTAATGTACAGTATGTTGAGTATCCAAGGTTGAGGTTGGCTGTTGCATCGCATGTAGCCTATCTCAAACACATGGGCAGAGATTAATTTAGAAAAAAAATATAAAAAACACAAAGCGCTGCTAAGGCGCTTTTTTTATTGCAATAAAGAATAATTCAGTTCCTGCCCTGGGTGCTATGGAATTATAACAGTCTTCCATTTTAAGCAGATGCAGATGTTTGGAAAAAAGTTCTTCATATTCTGCCTTGCTTCCGCCAAACGGGGGATTGGTTTCAAATTGTTTATTAAAGAGAACACCAAAGAGCCGGCCATCCGGTTTTAAAAGATGGCTCATCTGCTCAACATAAGCCGGCCGCAGCGAGGGATCAAGGGCACAAAAGAAGGTTTGCTCAATAATATAATCGTAGCTGCCATTATGATTAAAAAAATCTTCAAGCAGAACAGTTGCTTTACTGCCGGGCTTTTGCTTCAGGCGTTCAACAGGTGATGGAGCAATATCAATCACCGTAAGGTTGGTAAAACCGTGTTCAACTATATACTCCGCTTCATAAGAATTACCACAGCCGGGAATAAGAATGGCTGCATCTTTATTATGAATGGTATTGATGTATTGCACCAAAGGAGTGGAGGGCGCTCCAATATCCCAACCGGTTTGCTCTTGCCGGTAACGGTTTTCCCAGTAAGATGATGAAAGAAAATCCATTTGCTTTGTTTGCTTAAGAAATGAAACGAACCTTTGCAGGTTCGTTTCATTTAAAATTTACTGTCTGAAATAAAAGATATCATAGAAGTTTGAATTGAGCCACGGTTTTTGTTTGCCGGATGATTTTTCCTTTACTTCTTTACCCGTAAGTTTAAATACATTTTCCAATTGTGTATTGGGCACTGCAATATATTTTATCAATGATTCTGTGTATAAGCCATTGGACCCTGCCACACCATCACTGGCAACAGAGCCGGGATCAGTAGCAAAAGAAATTACCGTATTATCTGGTGGCGAAATAGGCGCCAGTCCCCCATCTTCATCACCTTCACCAAAACTTCCACGGCCAAAAGGATTATTACGGCATGCATCCAGTATCACAATATTGAGTTTTGTATTGGCGTCTTCCATTCTTCTCAACACCCAGGATACCGATGGGCAATCATCTTTTACATCTGTTTTTGATTTTAAATTGGCATCAACAGGAATAATATAATTCTGGTCGTCAATCTGAATACCATGACCTGAATAATAAAACAAACCCACCTGGTAAGTGGCCGGTTTATAGCCAAATTCTTTGATGGCATTTTTTACCTGGGTTTGGTCTCCATCAATTATCTCAATTACTTCAAACCCGCTTTCACGCAACAACTGGCTCATGGAGCGTGCATCATTTTTGGGATTACGTAAAGGAGTGGTGTACCGGTAACCCTGGTTGCCAATAACCTGCGCCGGTTTCTTTTTGTAATTAGTGGTATTTAAACCTGATGTATTATTATTTACCGGGTTATTACCCTGCGGCTTATTTCCTGTGTTGCCCGATGGTTTATTGTTATTGGGTTTATTATTGACAGGAGGCGGTGGTGGTGTTGTATTCGTTACTACAGCTTCATTGTTACCGTAATTATTTTTTACCCATGCATCATAGCCTGCAGGTTTTGTATTGGCACCCTGAAACTTACCCGTATCCCAATAACCTTCTTCAGGCAATCCGTCAAAATGAAAGAGCTGGCCTTTACCATGGTGCCGCTGATCTTTCCATTCACCAGCATAACGTTCGCCATTGGTATAATAATAAGTGCCCCGGCCATTAAACTTATTATCAGTGAAATTGCCATCATAAAAATCACCAATATCAAAATAATATTTACCGTTTCCGTTGCGGTAACCGTTTTTGAAGTAACCTTCATAATAGCCGTTATTGTAAACATATTTACCATATCCGTTTTTACAATCGCCACTGATGCAACCTGTAGTTCCGCCATTGGCAAGTAATTCTTTTTTGGGAGTTACTAATTTATTATCCAGCCAAAAACCAATTTTTTTAATGCCTGAAGCGGGATCATAATTAATACCCCATCCGTTACGTTTACTGTCAACAAAATTGCTTACATATTTTTCGCCTGTAATAAAAAAGTATGTGCCATAACCGGTAAGTAACCCATCACTGAATTGTCCTACCCAGCGTGTGCCATCTTCCCAGTAATAAGCGCCAAACTTATCACGCTTCCCATTCGTGAAATAACCAAAGAACCGGTTGTTGGAAACGCTGTAATGCATGCCGTAACCATTCTCACAATCGCCATTTAAACAGCCAGTTGTTCCAATGGGTTTACTGTAATATGATATTTTACCGAGATATTTACCTTTGCCAAATAAGCCTTTTTGACTTGTGCCGTTGGTATAAGTTTTTTCTCCTTCCCCATCAAACTCCCCATCCTTAAAATCGCCAATATACTTGGTGCCATCAGCAAACTCCATTACACCAAAACCGTTAAACATATTCTGCAGGCTTTCCCCAATAAATTTATCCCCGCTTTGCCAGGTGTAAATGCCAAAATCTTCACGCTTATCATCATAAAATTCTCCTTCATATACATCGCCATTGGCATATTGAAATTTACCATAACCGTTACTGCAGTTACCGCTCACACATGTTTGACTGAAACTGCGGGCGCCGGCAAAAAGAAGTAATGACAGAAAAATTCCTGCAATTTTCATAACTGGTTGTTTTGGGTTCAAGATAAAGTTATTATGATTTTTCTGAAATACCGTGCATTGGGTATTCCTTGTGTAAAACCACCTGAAACAACTATGATTTTTTGAGAATGGAATTGCCAACGGAACAATTGAGGCATTTCCGTTCATTGCAATAAAATTTCTTTAATTGAAGCAATGCCTGGGAATCAAATGCATTGGAGTGAGGGGCGCCAGCAGCTTCCCAAAGTAGGGTGATGCGGTTTTTTTCTTTGGGTAACTGCTGCAGCCATTGAATAGCTTTTTGCTGCACCTGTGGCTGATCATGCTCTGCGGCATATACAAACAGCAGCGGAATGATGGTGTTGATGAGTAAACTATCAATCATTACTGCGCCGGTTGTTTTCTTTTTAAATGCAGAGCTTTCCGTAAGCGTATAATGCGTATGCCAGAAATCATTGGCCGTAACAGCAAAGAGTTGTTTGATATCATTCAGTTCTTTTGCTTCAACAATTTTTGAAAACAGATGACTGCTCTGGTGTACCAGCCTGGCCACTTGTGCCAGGCGAATAGTGGGAAAATTAGAAGGGCGCATCCTTAAAAAATTCAATAGCTGGTGAACAGGCTGTAACTGGTATTTCTTTTTAAGATAGTGGTATTCTTTTTGAAGAAGCACGGCATAAGCATCTGTAAAATCTCCTTCCAGCAAACCTGCCTGGCCCAGCAACATTGCTTCCAACTGATGAATTTGATTTTTATGTTTGGCCAGCAACGAAACAGGAATGGACCGGGCAATGGCTTCAAATACATCGCCATTGAGCGGCACACCAAAATTGTGACAAAGTAGTTGCCAGAACACTTCTTCCCAATGGCGGTTGGTTTGCTGCAGTATCAACTGCACTTTGATCATTTTTTGCATCATCCTCTCTGCAACCAGCCGCTCTTTCCAACTGCTCCACACAAGTACATGCACATTGGATAAAAAATGATGGCAGGGAATCTGATCGGGTTGCTGCATTAATTCAGCGTACCTGTTCAATAACGAAGATGCTACCCGGTCTTTGAGTTCCAGAATGCCTTCATCGTTTTCTCCATCATGTTCCCATACCACATGCAGGATAACATTATTGTAATGTTTATCTGCACCGTGTCCATGATCATTCCAGTTACTGGTTTTTAAATGAAGCTCAACAGTACCTGCTAATTGAATATCATCAATGATAATTCTTGCATTAAAAAAATCAGGGCCCTGGTTGGTATTGGCGCTTCCCTGGAAAATGATTTGAACAGTTTGCCCTGCACAGGTTTGCAATGCTTCCCTGTTAAAGTACTGATGCTGCCATATGAATTGAAGGAGGCGTTCGTTCATGAACGATTAATTGAAGGTTTGAAATTTGCTCAGATTTCAAAGTAAAAAAAGATTCAGTTTTTTGCAAAAGCAATTTAAAATTGTTTCAATGCTTTTACCACACGGCTTACAGGTAAACCCATCACATTATAAAAGTCACCCTCAACCCGTTTAATACCAATTACACCAATCCATTCCTGTATGGCATATGCACCGGCTTTGTCATAGGGTTTATAATGATCCACATAGTATTCAATTTGCTGTTGTGTGAGTGTATGAAATTCCACTTTTGTAATATCTTCAAACGAAATTTCTTCATCACCTTTTAAGAGCGCTACACCAGTGATCACCTGGTGTGTTTGCCCTGAAAGTTTGGAGAGGGTTTGCAGCGCAGCATTGCGGCCGGAAGGTTTGCCAATAATTTCGTCTTTAAGCACCACAATGGTATCAGCAGCAAGGATGATGCGTTCATGACTTAACTCATCTTTTACTGCCAGCGCTTTGTTGCGGGCAATGTACACAGGAACTTTTTCAACAGGCAGGGTGGAAGGATAGAGTTCATCTGTTTCTTTCACCAGTACATCAAATTCCACTTCGGCCCACTCCAGTAATTGTTTGCGGCGGGGCGATTGTGATGCAAGTATGATCCGTTCACTCATCCGAAAAATTTAAAAAGTATCATGGATAAAATGCCTGTAAAAATAATCACCTTGATCCATCTGCTGATGTTACTGAAATCAGCCGTTGTTTTTGATTTTATGAGCAGGTACAACGCATAAGCAGTCGGTACAATTACAAACAATAAGTTATACGCCGCCGGTATCCACATTTTGTACTGGATAATGTAAACCAGAACAATCAGCAATAATGCCAGTAAAATCACGAGCCATGTGGCAGCAAATATTTTTGAAAACTCTGTACCCCAAACAATGGGCATGGTGCGGCAGCCGTATTTACGGTCGCCTTCCATATCTTCCATATCCTTTACCACTTCACGAATCAGAGTGATGATAAATGCAAATGAAGTATAAAGCAATGCCAGCCTGAGTAATTTTTGTGCAGCATCCTGGTGCAGGTTTTCAGCCATCATTCCACTTAAATAATTGATCGCAAAAAAATAAACGACCAGCACCGTCCACCCCGTGAGCATTGAAATTAAAATATTGCCGCTGAGTAACCTTTTCTTAAACGTGGTGCTGTAAAACCAGAGCGCCATTACACAAACCGTATTGGCAAAACCAATAAACCAGTTATTACTTTGCAGGGCGATATAAAAACTCAGCAGGATGCCTGCCACTGAAAAAAACATGTGAAAGAAAATTGCCCAGCGGCGTTTGATACTTTTATCAATCACCATGCGGTGCGGCTTATTTACGAGGTCAATATTCAAATCAAAATAATCATTGATAACATACCCGCCGGCAGCAATCATAACCGAAGCAAAACAGAGAAAATAAAACAGGATGCGGAAATCACGTGGAATATATTCTTCACCAAACATTACGGGCTCCACTATGGCATAAAAAAACAACATCTGTGTTAATGCAATAAACAGCAGGTTGGGCCAGCGGACGAGTTGAAAAAAACCGGTGATTGATTTCATTGTTAAAGCTTTCCAACGAAAGCAGTATTTGATTGTTGATTGAACATTTCAATTTTATATGGCTGCAATATCAGTTGATACATTCACCCAGTCATCATTCAGCTTCAGTACTTTTTCAATTACTTCACGCACACAACCTTTGCCGCCTTTTTTAGTGGAAATAAATTTAGAAACTGCTTTTATTTCACTCACAGCATCTGCCGGGCAGCAGGGGAGCCCTGTCATTTTCATTACTTCCAGGTCGGGAATATCATCACCCATAAACAATACCTCACTCCATTTTAAATTATTGGACAGTATAAATTGTGCCAGCGCTTCTTCCTTATCTTTCACTTTCATAAATACATTACGGATGCCGAGATATTCCAAACGTTCTGCACAGGCTTTGGACATACTGCCGCTGATAACCACCACATGGTATCCTTTTTTTACCGCATGCTGCAATGCATAGCCATCTTTAATATCCATGGTGCGGATGAATTTATGGCCGGGCATAATCAGCAATGACCCATCCGTGAGCACACCATCCATATCAAACACAAGTGTTTTTATTTGCTGAAACTGTTCTGGTAAATTCATTAATTGTGGTTGTGTTTTTATTGCTGCTGTTACGGGCAGCAGCATCATAAACGAAGTTCCTCTTTTTTATGATACATCTGCAAAATACTGTTTGTTATTGTTTGATACAATTGATACAACTGTTCATTATTTTTTAACAGGTCAAGATGCTTTTGAATGGTGGCGGCATCATTTCGTCTTGCAGGGCCGGTTTGCAAATCAAAAGCGTTTCCATCCTCTAATCGCCCTGCCACGTTTTGTATTAAAGGCAACAGCATGCTGAAGGGAAGCTGATGTTCTTTGCAAAACAATTCTGTTACTGCATATAAATGATTGGTGAAGTTACTCACCATTACAGCCGCCAGGTGCATGTGCAGCCGCTGGTCATCATCTGCAAATGCCACCTTCCCCGAAAGTTGTTTTGCAAAATCATACAGCATTACTTTTACTTCATTGGTATTACCATCTGTTAAAAACGGGATACCAGGCAATGAAGTTGCTTCTTTTCTCAAACTTTGCAAAGGGTAGAGCACACCATAATTGAGCGATGCGTTTTTTAAAACGTCTATTGATACGGAACCTGCTGTATGCACCAGCACGCTCTTTCTTAAATGAAGTTGGGCTGCAATGTCTGCAACAGCATCGTCACTCACCGCCAGTACACATAAATCAGCATCAGCAGTAATTTGTGATAAAGAACGGATAGCTTCGGCTCCGGTTTCGCCGGCTAATGTTTGAGCATTTGCAAATGAACGGCTCCACACCTGCACAACTCTGTGCTCGTGTTGGATCATCAGTTTTGCAAGCGCCGTTGCAGTATTACCACTGCCAAGAAGAATAACATTCATATAAGCTTTAGGGGTAAATTGCAGTACAATATAAAAACAAGAGATGAATTTTGCTCAAAAATTAGTAATTGGGTATTTCAGCGCTAAGTTTAAAATCTGGTCAAAGTTATCAAAACGTAAAGCTGCTGAAAAAGCATTTGATCTGTTTTGCACACCTGTGCCCGCACCGCCTAAAAAAACACCTGCTGTTTTTGAAAAAGCGGAGAAGCTTCATCTCAAACTGGATAATGAAACACTGGTGGGTTATCGCTGGAACCATCCTCAATCCAAAAAAGTGCTGATCCTGCATGGGTTTTCAAGTACTGTAAAAAAGTTTGATCATTTTGTAATGCCACTGGTAAAGAAAGGCTATGAGGTAATTGCTTTTGATGCACCGGCACATGGCGACAGCAGCGGTAAACGCATTAATGTGCTGAGTTATGTAAAAATGATTGAAGCGGTGTATGAAGCCTATGGGCCTTTTCATTCTTTTACTGCACATTCATTTGGCGGATTAGCTCTGAGCCTGTTTATGGAACAGCAGGCTTACCAGAGCAATAAAAAATTGGTATTAATTGCACCCGCCACTGAAACATCATCCGCATTGGATAGTTTTTGCCAACTGCTCAAAATTGATGATGAAGTGAAAGGGGAAATGCGGCAGTTAATTTACAACATGAGTAACCAGTGGCCTGAATGGTACTCCATACGGCGTGCAGCGCATCAAATAAAAGCGGAAGTACTGTGGATACATGATACCGAGGATGAGCAAACTCCCTGGAGTGATGCAGAGAAAGTAAAAGAAGACCAGCACCCCAATTTTAAATTTATGGTTACAAATGGGTTGGGCCACCGCAGAATTTACCGGGATAATGCAGTAAAAAAAGCAGTGATTGATTTTTTATAGACAGATAGCTGTTCCATTAGTTTCAAACAAAATTTTTGTCTCTCAACAAGCGTCCGCAGAGCCTGAAGTCACTGCGGGAGGCTCATCGTTTTCCACTATCTTTGCGGCCTCTAAAAACAGAAGAACAGTTCAATGAAGAATATCAGGAATTTTTGCATTATTGCCCATATTGACCATGGAAAAAGCACCCTGGCAGACCGTTTATTACAAACCACCAACACCATCAGCGACCGTGATATGATGGACCAGGTGCTGGATGATATGGACCTGGAACGTGAAAAAGGGATCACCATTAAAAGCCACGCCATTCAAATTAATTACAAACACAAAAACGGGCAGGAATATATTCTTAATTTGATTGATACTCCCGGTCATGTGGATTTCAGTTATGAAGTGAGCCGGGCGCTTGCTGCCTGTGAGGGTGCATTGTTACTGGTGGATGCTGCACAGGGCATACAGGCACAAACCATTTCCAACTTATACCTTGCTATTGATAATGATCTGGAAATTATTCCGGTCATCAACAAGATTGATATGGATGGCGCCATGATTGAAGAAGTAAAAGACCAGATTATTGAGCTGATCGGATGTAAGCCGGAGGAAATATTATTGGCCAGCGGTCGTGCCGGTATTGGTATTGAAGAAATACTGGAAGCGATTGTTGAACGTATTCCCGCACCTGTGGGCAAAGCGAATGAACCTTTACAGGCCCTGATTTTTGACAGTGTGTTCAACAGCTTTCGTGGTGTGATCGTGTATTTCAGAATTTTAAACGGAAGAATTAAAAAAGGAGATAAGATCAAGTTTGTAAGTACCGGCGAAGAATATGATGCCACAGAGATTGGTATTTTAAAACTGAAGATGACGGAAAAAAATGAAGTTACTTGTGGGGATGTGGGCTACCTCATTACCGGTATTAAAAATGCCAAAGAAGTAAAAGTGGGTGATACTATTACTAATGCTTTAGTACCTACCCAGGAACCAATACGTGGTTTCCAGGAAGTAAAGCCGATGGTATTTGCCGGCATTTTTCCCGTAGTAACAGATGAGTTTGAAGAGTTGCGTGATTGTATGGATAAACTGCAGTTGAATGATGCATCACTTACGTTTGAATTGGAAACATCACAGGCCCTGGGTTTTGGTTTCCGTTGCGGCTTTTTAGGATTGCTCCACATGGAAATTATACAGGAGCGTTTGGAGCGGGAATACAATCAAACAGTAATCACCACCGTACCCAACGTAAGTTTTATTGCCTACACCACAAGGGGCGAAAAAATTACAGTGAATAATCCTGCTGAAATGCCGGACCCCACCGCATTAGACCGAATTGAAGAACCTTATATTAAAGCACAAATTATTACCAAGCCGGAATACATTGGTAATATCATGACCCTGTGTTTGGGCAAACGTGGTATCCTCATTAATCAAAGCTATCTTACTCAAACACGTGTGGAATTGATTTTTGAAATGCCATTAACAGAGATTGTGTTTGATTTTTATGATAAACTAAAATCGCAAACAAGGGGTTATGCTTCGTTTGATTACCACCCGGTTGGTATGCGTGAAGCAGATATTGTGAAAATGGATATTTTATTAAATGGTGATAAGGTGGATGCATTAAGTGCGTTGATCCACCGCAGCCGTGCCCATGATTTTGGAAGAAAGCTTTGTGAAAAGTTAAAAGAGCTGGTGCCCCGTCAGCAGTTTCAGATTGCCATACAGGCTGCTATTGGTGCAAAGATTGTGGCCAGGGAAAACATCAGCGCCATGCGTAAAGATGTTACTGCCAAATGTTATGGTGGTGATATCAGCCGTAAGCGCAAGCTTTTAGAGAAACAGAAAGAAGGTAAGAAACGTATGCGCCAGATTGGAAATGTAGAAGTGCCGCAGGAAGCGTTTTTGGCGGTGTTGAAGCTGGATGATTAAAATTTTGGAGTGAATATAAAATGATAAGGCGCCTGGAATTTACCTGGCGCCTTTTTGCTTCCTGAAATCCTGTGGTTTGACGTGGTTATTTTTATTTGAGTTTAATTATTTCCCTGGCAATTGTTTGCCCGTTTACAATAAATACAATTGTATAAACTCCTGCTGATAAACCATACCTGTTAAGTGAAAATGTTGAAGAGTAGGAGCCCTGCATTTGTTTTTTTTCCTGTACAAGTGGAATGTTTTTTCCGTTGGCTGTTACAAGATTTATTGCTACAGATGATGGTTTGCTGAGTTTATATTGTATTACAAGATTTTCAGCAAATGGGTTTGGAAATAGTTTTAAGCCGGCATTGAAAACCTGCACTTCAGTAACACCCGTTGCAATACTCATGTTCCATAAAACATTGTAAGTGTGCAGGCTCAGGTGGTTATCTGCTCTTGAAAGTGAAGTGTTATCCACCACAGTTGTTCTTAATGTATGATTGCCGTTTGCAATGCTACCTGAAAGAATTGTAAAAGTATCAATGGTTGCGGCCTGCTGTACATTATCTAAAAACCAGGTTTGATTAAGTGTGTTGGGTATTGGCTTTAAAAGATTGGTTTTAAATCCGATGGTATTGCTGATATTTAAAGTTGCTGCATTGGAAGGTATATAAGAGTCAATTGGAGATACCAATGTGTGAATCCGTTCAACAAAGGTTTCCTTGCAGACTCTGCAAAATGCCGGGTTAAGCACTTCCATTTTACAAGTGCCACCAGTAGTGGGTTTAAACCATAAGGGGCTGCCTGAATGCGCAAACACACCAATGCCCGGTGAACCTATCCAGTTTTTCCATTTCACCAACAAAGGATCACTTTGCGCTGTCATGTTGGGTTTTTCAGTTGCATATTGAATGCCCGCCCAATATTCATCGGCCAGGGAAGCAAACGAATGCCCTATTTCATGAATCATGATTTCCGCAGCACTGGTATGTGTAGTGCTGGTTGCTAATGCACCGCCTGACCCGCCGTAAAAACTGGTATTACCTACAACCATCACCTGGTCGTATTCGGGAAAGTTGGCAGCCAGTACAGCGTTAACTTTAGCAAAACTGTCTGGCACAACTAAGCGGTGAATATTTGCTACATCGAATTTTGTTCCGAAATAGTTTTTGGGATTGGATACAGGGTGCGTTCCTACACCCGGGCAATCAGGAGCAGTACTCGCATGTTTGATACCGCTTTCATTAGAAATGACTTTGATGGCAAATACATTAAAATAATCCTTATATTCTGTAAAAGGGATTGTATTGAAAAGTTTATTATTGATGTTGATAACATCTGTAATAAACTTAGCCTGTTCGGCAGCGGTATAGCCATCAGCCAGGTATACAAAATTGATTCTTTTGTTAAGCGGCCCTGTTTTAATAATTGTATCTACTGTAAATACCTGGGCTTTTGCGCCTGAGTAAAACAGGATAAAAAGCAGCAGCAGCTTTTTCATGTTAAGATGATTTATAAGTTAAGGTTGCTAAATAAAATTAGTTTTTCTTTATTGCTATCAGAAATCTCTTTTACCTGGATATTTTTTACCGAATTGTTACAACTCATTCTGAGCGGTATCTCAACACGTGTAAGTTTGATGGTGGTTTTTATAAATTCACCTTTATCGTTTGTATACTCGTGTACCTGTACCAGCGGATCAGTAAACCGAACAGCAGAAACGGTTTTCTTTTTTGCATCAAGCAGGTGCACTTCCCAACTAACACCGTCAAGTTTGTCTTTTTTTAATACTGTCGCTTCCTTGAGTTGACCGTTACTTACCTGCTGTTGTATAATAGTCGCTGTTGTAGTGCCCTGTACAGTATCTCTTTTTGCTTCAAGTGTAAGATAGAGAATTTGCGGAAAAGAGGGGAGTTGCAGTTCAATATTTGCAGCCGGCACTGCTTTTCTTTGACAGGCATTTGCACAAAGGCTTATCACGGTCAATAAAATCGCTGTATATTTAAGCAATGATTTATTCATGCCCGGTCAGAAAAGGGTTTTGATGCAAATTACAATTAGTTTCGGTTAAATCTTTTGTTATGAATCATTTTTCGCTCAGTAAAGAACCTGATCTTATCGTTACCGCCCGCTTTATTGAAAAAGGCGAAGACCAACCCTTAACGGGGGATGATTATACAGTTCGGTTGTACGATCGGGATATTGCTGATGATGATTTTTTGGGCGAAAGCCGGCTGGATGCAGGTGGCCATATACGTATTGCTTTTGCACATGATGCGTTTGTAAATGAGGATGCTTTTAGTGAGGCAACACCTGATTTTTTTTTCATCATTATGAAAAACGGAACACCTGTTTATACCACCCAAGTGCTGGAAGACCTGAGTATAGAAGATATTGAACAGTTTAAAATGGGAGAGGGGGAGGTAGTTGACCTCGGAAGTTTTTTAGTGGATGTGGAAGATTAAACGATTTATTCATCCCCTCCCGGTTTTTTCTTAACAGGGGCTACTGGTTTTTTAGTATCCTGTTTGGGAGCAGTAAGTTTATCTTCAATAAATGGAACCGGCACGGGCGCTTCTCCATCTTTCAGTTTAAAATCAAACACTTTATCAATGTGGAGCCATTGCCCGTTTTTCCACTGAAAACCTTCATAATCACCATCAGGAATTAAGGTGTATTTCTTTTGCGGTTCGTTACTTTCTGAAACGAGGTGATCATACACAATCATATCCATTTCTTCATCATACTGCACTCTTGCACGTGCATCTTTTTTATACTCCAGCAAAAAACGGTTTACAGATGGTTTGGGAATGGAGTCTTTGGCATAGGAGAAAACATTCCGGAGACCAAACAGGGGGGCGCCATTATCATCAAAGCTTAATACATCCATCCACTTACGGGTGGTTCTTGTATTGTTTTCGTCATAGCCAAAAAGAGTGTACATTTTTTTGCCTTCATATTCTTTAATGAGGATACGGTAATAAACTGCGCCGATCCATCCGAGGTGATTGGCAATGGTATCAACAGGGTAAGAAGTAAACTCACTTACATCTCTCAGTGGAAATAATTTTAAACTGCCATCTTTTGTTTTCATTTGAATAAAACCCCTCTGTCTGCAATAGCTGTCATCTTTTACCACCTGCCAGGTAAAAATGCGGAACACACTGTCCTGGCTGTACAAACGGGAAATATTCTTCAGGGAATCAAAGGGAAACTGGAAAGAATTTTTTCTGAGCAACGCACGCACCATAATTTTTGTAAATGCACTGTCGCTGCGGAAACGTACGGCTGCATTTTCATCATTTACAATTTTAAATGCCAGCTTCTTTAAAGAATCCTGGCGGAGACGAAAATCTTTTAGCTCAGCCGGCGTAAAGCTTTGTGCCTGTGCCCGGGTAAATGAGCAGAGAAAAAGGATATAGATAAATGGTTTCATTTGTTCATTTTTATTTTAAATTTTTGCCAAATAGTATAATCATTAAAAATTATCATCCCGGTTGTGTAAAGGTGGGCTGCTAATTTTTAATGATTATTTCATGTGTTCATTATTATTGTTTTTTGGCCACAACTTGTCCCGAATCATTCGGGATAGTATAACGCATTAAAAATGATCATGCCCGGTTGGTAAAAATTGAGCACCACATTTTTAATGGTTATTTCATTTGTTTCATTAACTCCGATGATGGTAAATTTATTGCATTGGCTGCATTTGTAACAAGCCCTTTGCAAAGGCTAACAAATTTTTATATGCTGCATCCACGGTAGATGGATCAGGGTCTCCATCTTCACGGGTGGGAATGTACACTGTATAAGCCCCGATATTTCTTCCAAACCACATATCACTTTCCATATTGCCCACCATCATGCTTTTGGTAAAATCAATTTCCGGGAAATCCTGCTGCGCCTGCAATGCCATGCCCCGGTTGGGTTTGCGGTTGATATCAGCATTATCTGTTGTGGTGCAAAAATAAGCTTTGTCAATACGGCCTCCGGCTTCTTCTATTTTCAACAGCATATTTTCTGTAATAAGATCCAGGTCCTTCTGTGTCATCAGTCCACGGCCCACGCCCCGCTGGTTACTTACAATAATAATTCGCTGAAAGAGGGGGGAGAGCATTTTCAAAGCTTCCAGACAACCTTCAGTAAAAATAAATTCATCCCAGCTTTTGATGTAATCATCAATTACATCGGTGTTAATGATGCCATCACGGTCGAGGAATAATGTCCATGTTTGATTAATGGTTGGTAACTGGTTAAGTGGGATGATGTGCTGGCTCATACTATGCTAATTCTGTTTGGGCACGTTCATAATCTTCAGGGATACCAATATCAATAAAATAAGCATCGCTGCTGTATCCAAATAAACGAAGCTCCCTGTAATAAGCTTCCAGGTAATTTTTTTCAAACGAAAATTTTTGAGGCAATGACATTTTCAGAAAGCGATCAACATTCAAAGCATAAACGCCCCCGTTAATCAATCCACTGTCATAATATTTTTTTTCTTTAAAGTCCATCACCCTTTGTTCTTCATTCAGCTCCACCGCACCATAACGTTCAAACTGCTGCATGGGTTTTAATGAAAGCGTGCAATCCGCATCATTCAAATAATGAAAGGAGCTTAAGGCGGAAAGGTTTACTTTAAAAATAGTATCTGCATTCAAAACAAAACTGTTTTTTTCTTTGCAAAGTGATGCTGCCAGATGAACGGCTCCGCCCGTGCCCAGTGGTTCTTCTTCTATTGCAAACCGGTAATTCAAATGCGGATACTCTTGCTGCACAAATTCAATAATGGATTCTTTTTTGTAGCCTACTGAAAAAATAAAATGAGTTACGCCCTGGTTCAGCAAATACTCAATTACATATTTTAAAAAAGGATTTCCAGCAACAGGTGCCATGCATTTGGGAATATCTGCAACCACAGTACGCAACCTTGTACCCAAACCTCCGGCTAATATGATGGCAGTTGAAATCATACTTTGCATCAGGTACCGAAATATTGTTCTTCCACCAACTGACAAATAATATGCCCCAGCATAATATGGCTTTCCTGTATGCGTGGTGTATCATTACTCGGAACATTGAAAAGATAGTTGCTCAGTTCTTTCATTTTGCCGCCAGTGCTTCCGGTAAACCCGATAGTAATCATTTCTTTTTCAATAGCTGCTTTAAAAGCTTCAATAATATTTTTGGAGTTTCCTGATGTGGATAGCCCAATCAGCACATCCCCTTTATGACCAATCCCTTTAATTAATCTTGCATACACCACATCATAGCTATAATCATTGGCAACGGCTGTGAGGTAACTGGTGTTAACATGCAATGCTTCTGCAGGCAGCGCCTCCCTGTCAGTATAAAACCGCCCGCTGAATTCTGCTGCCAGATGCTGTGCATCAGCCGCACTGCCCCCATTGCCGCAAAACAAAACTTTTTTTCCGTTTCTGAAAGCAGATGTAATGAGCAGCGATACCTCTTCCAGTTGCTGTATCATATGTTCATCAGCAAGAATATCCTGCTTTACACTGATGCCGGATGAAATAATGGATTTTATTTTATTGATCATGCTGCAAATGTAGCTTTTCTTTTATTTGTGATAAATGATGGTTGAGGTGGCGGATATAATCCCGGATATGCCATTCAAGCGAACGGGGTTCATCTGTAATGCAGGTGTATTGCAATTTGCTTTCAGGAATATTTGCAATGGTGGATGTCAGTTGTGTATTCATCAATTGCCAGAGCTGAATAATATGCTGGTAAGGAAGTGACTGATAATCCTGGTATTGCACCCATTCATTTTGTTTATAGAGTATAACCTGGTTTTGTTCATACTGTGTTACAATCATCCGTCTTGTATTACTATGGCAACTGTCAATCAAATGCCCAAGAATTTCTTTTTTGCTCCATTTTGCGGGACCAGGTTTATAACTCCATTCATCTTCAGTCATCATCTTAAACTGCGTTGATGAATGAGAAATAATTTGCAGAAGTTGCCGAGTGTATGTCATTACATTTTTTTTATTTGTTTTCAACCCGTCTTCCAACTGGTTACCCCCTGTTGTGTAAACTGGTAATTGCGAAACCTTCCGCCAAATTTTTGCAGCGCTTCCATTACTGTGAACCGTGCAATACCCGGGCAATAAAAAATCATAAAACCACCGCCCCCCGCTCCTGAAATTTTTCCGCCGGTGGCGCCGGCGTTGATGGCGGTGTTATACAATTCATCAATAAAACTGTTGGAAATATTTGCGGCCATTTTCCGTTTTTGCTGAAAACCAAAATCCAGGATATCACCAATGGTATGCAACTCACCTTTGAGCACGGCTTCTTTCATCCTGCGTGCCTGTTCTTTTAACTGGTGCATGGCTTCTATGCTCTGTGCATTTTTATCTGTTACATTCTGCTGCTGCTGTTTAATGATGGATGCACTTTCACGGCTGGTATCAGTAAAATAGAGCAGCAGGTTGTGTTCGAGTTCATTGAGGTATTCCTGTTTAATCCGTAATGGGTTTACAATTACTTTACCTGCTTCATAAAACTCCATAAAGTTTACACCGCCAAAGGTAGCCGCATACTGATCCTGCTTACCACCTGCCAACTGCAAATCGTTTCGTTCAATATCAAACGCATAACGTGCCATATCATATTCGCCCAACGGCAGACGCAGCATTTCAGCAAAGGCGCTGAGTACTGCTACAACTAATGTGGATGAGGTACCCAGACCGCTTCCTGCAGGTGCATCTACAAATGTTGATAAGCGAAATCCCTGTTGCTGCATTCCATAATCTTTTTGGATGCGGTTATAAACTCCTTTTAATAAATCTAATGTTCCGTTAATGGGTAATGAAACAGCAAGGGAGTGTTCTTCCGTTTCATTTCTGTCCAATGCCTGCAAAATAATTTTATGTTCATGGATAGGTTCAATACTGGCATGTGCATACAAAGAAATGGTGGCATTGAGGATGGCGCCGCCAAATTCATCACTGTATGGGCTCACATCCGTACCACCGCCTGCCAAACCAATGCGGAGGGGGGCTTTGCTTCTGTAAATCATGCAGCGAAATTAAGGAATGCTCAGTGGAGTGCGGCCAGTTTCAGAATAGCGCCTGTAATATTGCTCCAGGCGTATTTCTTTTTTTCTTCCTGCAGGCCGGGAATAAATGATGCTGTTCCATGTTGCATCATTAGCTGCATGGCATCAGCAATTGCAGTTGCATTGGGTTCACACACAAGACCCACTTTATTATGTGGCACCAATGAAGGAAGGCCGCCCACATTGGTAACAATCATCGGCACTTCAAAATGATAGGCGAGGGGAGTAACGCCGCTTTGTGTGGCATTACGGTAAGGCTGTACCACCGCATCTGCAGCACAGAGATAATATTTCACTTCACTATCCGGAATAAAATCGGTTTTTAAGAGCAGTTGATCTTTAATGTTTAATTGTTCAATCAGTTCATCATAAGGTGTGCGGCCTTCATAAAATTCCCCGGCAATCAGTACTTTGTAATCAGAAGCTTGTATTTGGTTGAGTTGATTCACCGCCTGCAGCAATACATCCAAGCCTTTGTACTTACGGATAAATCCAAAGAACAAAAAAATAAAATCGGTTTGGCTGATGTTGAGATGTTCCCTTGCTTCCTTTTTTGAGATGATGCTTCCGAAATTATCATACAGCGGATGCGGTACAAACTTAGCAGGTGTAGTGGTGTTGAATTGTTTTAAATCGCCCAGCACTTTTTCACTCATGGTAATAAAACCATCAATAGGTTTTATAAAATACTTAGTGAAAGGAATATCACCAAACCGTTTTTCATGCGGAATGATATTATCTGCAATACAAATCACGTTTGTATGACGGTTCTTTTTTACTCTTCTCAAAATAGTTCCCAATGCCGGGCCCATAAACGGCAGCCAGTAACGCACAACAATGAGATCAGGTTTAAGTTTTTTTAACTCATTGCCGGCACGCCACCAGTTGAAAGGATTGATGGAGTTGATTTTTACTTTAATGTTTAAATCATGGGGCGATGGTTCAGAAGAATATTGCGTAGTGCCGGGAAAAAGAAAACCGGGATATTGTAAGGAGAAAGTGTAAATGGTTACAATGTGACCCTCATTTTGAAACTGGCGGGCAAGTCTTTCGTTATAAGAAGCTAAACCGCCTCTGAGCGGATGAGAGGGGCCGATGATGATGATATTCATATCCCCGCCTTTTCTTCAATAAGATAAAAATTCCGTTCCGGCGCATTGCGTGAAATCAGTTCCCCAATAAATCCTGCAAGGAACAATTGGGAACCGATGATCATGACAGTTAGGGCAATATAAAACACCGGCCTGTTGGTAATGCCATACTCCGGCTCAATAATTTTTGAAACAATCAGGTAAAAGCTGGAGAGAAAACCCAATATAAAAAATATGGTTCCCCACAACCCAAAAAAGTGCATGGGGCGTTTTCCAAACCTTCCTACAAACGTGATGGTGGTCAAATCTAAAAAACCATTGATAAAACGGCTCCATCCGAATTTAGTAACACCATATTTACGTTTGCGGTGTTCCACTACTTTCTCACCAATTTTCCGAAAGCCTGCCCATTTGGCCAGCACAGGAATATATCGGTGCATTTCGCCATACACTTCAATGCTCTTTACCACTTTTGCATTATATGATTTTAAACCGCAATTAAAATCGTGCAACCTTATGCCGCTCATTTTCCTGGTAGCAGCATTAAAAAATTTGGAGGGAATATTTTTGGTAAGCGTATTATCATAACGCACTTTTTTCCAGCCGCTCACCATATTATAACCATCACGCACAATCATGTTGTAGAGTTCGGGGATTTCATCGGGACTGTCCTGCAAGTCGGCATCCATTGTAATGACCACATCACCTGAGGATGCTTTAAATCCTTCATTCAATGCCGCACTCTTTCCATAGTTGCGTTGAAAACGGATGCCTTTGATGTTCTGATTGACAGAACGCAACTGCTGAATTACATTCCAGGAATCATCAGTGCTGCCATCATCCACTAAAATAATTTCATAACTATAGTTATTGGCTGTTACCACACGTTCAATCCATGCACAAAGCTCCGGCAGCGATTCCGCTTCATCTTTTAGAGGTATTACTAAACTTAAATTCATGAGTTACATGGATTGTGGCATGCCCGGGTTTGGGTTTTTCTTAGTTACTGCTGCGCCAATTAATGATGCAATTACTCCAATGAGGAGATACCAGAACAGGATACCTATTACAATAAAGAGTGTAAAATATTTTTCAAAGAATGCCATTCCCTGCTCAACCTGGGTTTCATTACCATTTGCACGTTCCAAAGCCTGCTGTCTTCCTATCTCAAGCATTTTTGCCTTGGCATCAGGAAAAATATAACTGGAAAGTAATGTATAAGCAAGTACAATAACCGTTACCAGTGCAACAGTTTTAAAGCCATGAGCAAACAGGTTTCCAAAAGATTTATCATAATTATTGTCTTTACCATAAGTCATAACACTCCAAATGACACCGCCAAAAAGGATTACAAAGCCGAGGTATTGCAACCACTGCATGGTGTATAGTTCCATTACGTAAATTACAACACTCAGCACAATAAGTATTAAACCAATGATTAATCCCTTGGTTAAATGAGATGTTACTTTCTTTTCCATAAACAAAGTTTTAGTTGATTTTAATTTGATTGTTATTGATAACACCAATTACTTTTCCTTTCAGCCCCTTTCCAATAAAAGCGGAGTTGGATGATTTGGATTGAATGCTGTCTTTTCCAAAAATATAAGTCGCTTCAGGATCAAAGATTGTTACATTGGCCATTGTGCCTTCCTTAATGGATGGTACTTCTATGTTTAAAATTTTTCTTGGGTTGATGGCTGCCAGTTCCACCCATCGTTCAGCAGTTAATCTGTTGCCCAGCGCCGCACCCGTTGCACCATAACTGGTTTCCAAACCAATCATTCCATTCTTTGCTTCCTGGAACTCACAAACCTTGCTGTCATATTCATGTGGCTGATGATGAGATGCAATACAATCAATAGTACCATTCAGCACCGCTTCTTTCAAAGCATCACGCTCAGCACCGGTTCTTAACGGCGGATATAGTTTTAAATTGGTATCATAACTTCTGAGGTCTTCATCACAAAAATACAAATGTGCAGGAGTAACGGAGCAACTCACACCTGTGCCGCCCTGTTTCCCACGACTGATGTATTCAATACTTTTGGGTGATGTAATTCCGGTAAAATGCAGTTTTGATTCTGCATATTTGGTGAGTTTAATATCTCTTGCCACAAGTATTTCTTCAGCCAGTACCGGTTTGCCCGGCAATCCGAGTTGTGTGCTCACTATTCTTTCATTCATCAGGCCATAAGTGCCAATGGTTTTATCATCAGGTATCTGCAGTAACACCCCATCAAAACTTTTAATGTATTGCAATGCTTTGAGTAATAAGCCCGCACTTTGTACCGGTGATAACCCATCACTGAAAGCCGCAGCGCCTGCACTCCGCATATCATACATTTCAGCAAGTTCTTTTCCTTCTGTTTGTTTTGTAACAGCACCCAGCGGATGAACATTTACCAGATTGTTCTTTGATTTCTGTACAATGTATTCCACCTGGCTTTTTCCATCCACAGCAGGTTTGGTGTTGGGCAGTACCAGCACTTCTGTAAAACCTCCGGCTGCTGCTGCATTCATTCCTGTTGCAATGGTTTCTTTATACTCCAGGCCCGGGTCGCAAAAATGAGCAAACAAATCGAACCATCCGGGTGAAACGTGAATGTTTTGCCCTTCAATGACCTGGTCAGCATTTTCACTGAGAGCACCCATCTTTTGAATAACACCGTTGGTAATAAAAATATCCTGCCTGCTTAGATGAAAGGGAGATGTGGGGTCAACAATTTTTGCCTGCCGGATGAGAATGGTCATGTAAGGATTCAAATGTTGGGCGCTAAGATAAGTTTATTCAATCATTTCTTGTTGTCAATACATATAAATCTTACATTTGCGGCCCCAAATTGTCCGGGACGTGGCGCAGCCCGGTAGCGCATCCCGCCTGAGGCGGGAGGGTCGATAAGAAAGATGTACTATGTGTATATAATTTACAGCAGTTCTTTAAACCAATATTATGTTGGTGGTACGCAAGATGTAAACATGAGATTGGAACAGCATAATAATGGAAAAGGTAATTTTACAAGCAAAGGCATACCTTGGCTTTTGAAATATGAACAAGTTTATTTTTCAAGATTTAAAGCGGTTAATGTTGAATTAAAGATTAAAAAAAGAGGAGCCAAAAGATAGTTGCAAGACTTAGGTCTTCAATAAATGTTCGGGACGTGGCGCAGCCCGGTAGCGCATCCCGCCTGAGGCGGGAGGGTCGATAAGAAAGATGTACTATGTGTATATA
>JAIEQM010000102.1 GCA_019747705.1 Chitinophagaceae bacterium
TTGGCTTTAGCCATGATCCAACTCCAAAAAGCCAAAGAAGATGTTACTGAGTTTAAAAGAATGATTTGGAATGTTAGCTGATGCTGATAAGATCATGGCTAAAGCCATTTCATTTTTTTTGCTTTCCCCGGCTTAAAAGCCGGGGTTAAAAATAAAGCCGAATTTCTTTGCCAATATCACAAAGAAATTTGTAATAAACTCATGCAAGAAAAAGAAGTTGTGCTTAGTGAAAAGTTTTATTTTTCTTCTCTTCTGCTGCCGCTGTACAATTCATATTCCAATAAACGGCAATCAATGGTGCTGTTGTAAAATTCAATTCTGCGATTGGCTTTTAATCCTATTTTTTTGGCCAGCTCCATATTGCCGGTGAAGATGTATCCGAAATAACCGCCGCATTTCTGTTTCATAAAATCACCGATTCGGCTGTAGGTTGCTTCCAACTCTTTAATGTCGCCCAAACGTTCACCATACTCGGGATTCATCATCATCACACCTTTTGCATCTGCAGGAACAGGAGTATCAGCAAAATCACATACTGCAAAATCAATGAGCTTATGAACTCCGGCAGCAATTGCATTTTTCTTTGCATTCTCAATAGCTTTAGGGCTGTAATCAGTTGCAATAATTTTTAATCCGGGCACATCCACAATTTGTTCTTCAAGCAATGCATCTTCTTTTAAGTAAACCGTTTCATCATATCCCTGCACATGCATGAATGCATAATTGGTTCTGAACAAGCCGGGTCTTCTGTTGGTAGCAATCAATGCGGCTTCAATAGCTAATGTTCCTGAACCGCACATGGGATTGATGAAGGGCGAAGTGCTGTTCCACTTTGTTGCATAAATCGTTGCTGCGGCTAATCCTTCCAGCATGGGTGCAAGACCGGGGATTTTCCGATAGCCATGCCTGGCCAATGAATCACCACTGGTATCAATAAAAATTTCTGCTTCTTCATTTTTCCAGAAGAGATGAACCACTGTTCCTGTAAGTTCTGCACCGGTTGAAGGGCGTGTTCCTCTTTTATCTCTCAACCGGTCAACAATTGCATCCTTCACCCGCAGGTTGGCAAACATGCTGTTGTTAATGCTGGGATGATTTACATTGCTGGTTACAGAAAAATAACCGGGGTTGGGTACAATGTTTTCCCAGGCAATATGTTTGAGATGATTGTAAATATCATCAGGATGATTGGCGGTGAATTGTTCTAAACTGTACAGCACCTGGCTGGCGCATCGCAAATTCAAATTGAGTTTGATACAATCGTTGATGGTGCCTTTTAATTTTACTCCTGTAATAAATGCTTCTTCAATTGTAAAGCCCAGTTCTTCCACTTCTTTTTGCAAATAAGGAGCAATGCGTTTGTGACAGGTAATGATGATGGTGGAAGAAGTGGTGAATAAACTCATAAAGTGGTAAAGGTAAAAGGGAATGGAAGAAAATAGGGTAAAATAATTTGTGCTGGTGGTTTCCCAGGGAGGCACAAAGGGCAGAGTTATTTTTCTCCGTGTTCTTTGTGTCTTTGCGGGATTCTCTTAAATCTCAAAATACAAATGATAATGTTTGCTGCAGCCGGGATTAAAGGCAGCGTTGCAATAAGGACATTGAGTGTTTGATTGAAGATAATTGCTGATGCTCATTTCTGTTTTACAATTACCGCATAGGATGGCAAGTGTTTCATGTTCTTCTTTTTTCCAAATCTGTGCTGCATGCCCGGCTTCTTCTGCATGGCATTCGTAACAGGGATAATAGACATTGCAGCATTTGAATTTGATGGCGATGATATCCAATACTGAATGATAATGCGTGCAGCGGGTTTGAGCATCGATGAGTTTGCCTTTGAGTTGCATGAGTTAATAGTTGGCTTATAATGCCTGCATTGTATTGAGCTTTCAACCCGTTTTTTATTTTTCAAACAGTAATGACTGCGGGAGCATTAACAAAAACGGGATTGACTTTTCATAATCCAGGGATTCATAAAACAGACCTAACCTTGCCAGGTTTTTATAATAATCGCTTACGTTTTTATAATAGTATTTTTCTGATTTGATATACCATGCCCGGTCGCCTAATTTTTCTGCCAAAAACCATTTTTCCAAAAGTCGGGAAATTCTGCCGTTGCCATCACCAAACGGGTGAATGTTTACAAATGTCAAATGAATAAACGAAGCATAATAAAATATTTCATCAATGGATAAATCTTGTTTTAGCAATATTGCTATTTCATCCCAAAATTGATTGAACAGTTTGTTTACTATTGATGATGGCGCTGCTTCGTACTGAATCCTGCCTGTTTTGTGTTCCATTACAAGCATTTCAGTTGCTCTGATTGCTCCCTGCTGTAGTTGGGGCAGCAAATGGGCTGTAATGAGTTTGTGTGCTTTTAAGAAATTGGTTTGATCCAGCTTGTTTTCATTTGCAAAAAGATAAGCCCGGTATAAATCATTGGGTTTTTCAGTTAGTTCGGGTACATATTCTGTATTCAATACTTTGTGTTTTACATAGCTGTCAATCTCCATTTGTTCTCCTTCTATTTTTGATGATGACATCACGGACACTGAAGTGTAAAAAGTAAAACTGTGAGGCTCTGATTTTATTTGCTGCAGGGCTAAAAATTCTGCTGATAAATCTATATCCAGCATAGATTTCCATTGCTTAAAGTGCCCGGGCTTTATTAATTTTTCCATCAGTTAAAATTACGTAATATAACTTGGTTTGTTTCTTTAATGCATGGTGTTTTTACAAACCATAGTATTCAATTAATTTCGGTGGGGAGTAGATAATAACCGGTAAGTAAAGATTCCGAATACACGAACTATGGCAGAGCATATTATACAATATCAAAACAGTTTCAGACCTAATGAAAAACTTAAAGAACTGAAATTTTCTTTTGCCCTTGGCTCCCGGTTAAACACATTGATATAAGAAATTTTTGCTGTGAGCTTTTGGTTGGCAGATAAATAGACGCCCACGGAAGGTTTTATACCAAGCAGGGTTTGCCCGCTCACAAAACTGGGGCCGGCTACAAAAGACAAATAAGCTCTGCGTGCAGGATGATAAGAGAAGCCTGTAAAGAGATTCACTAATCCATCTGCTGTACGAATTGGAGTGCCATCTCCGAAAGTGCGTAAAACTTTATCGCCCACAAGATAGGCATCAGCGGTAAAATCAACTGTTGGCTTAAGTTGCCGGGCATTGGCAAAAAACAATTGAAGTCCTAAACCCATTGCCCATGGATTGTTTCCTTTGGTTATATCCTTTAGCGTTTGGTTGTATTGCCCGTAAAGGTATAATGCATGACTGCGTTTGTTTTGGCAAAGCGCTGCTGATAAGATAAAGCTAAACAGAAAGGTGTTAATAAGCTTTTTCATGCTAAAGAATGTTTTAGTGTGAGTGCTAAAATAAAACCCGCTGCCGGTATTTCAAAATTGCTTCAATGGGGAATGCTATCACAAGCCAGGAGACACGAACCGATAAATTATAATAAATCTTTTTCCCATTATCGAATTTCAGAATCAAATATGATGATAAATTCCGGATTTATTTTAGTGAGTCTGTTTGAACGATCAAGCTGATAAAATGGCTCAAATTTCACATCCATTTTCCCTTTAATTTTTTTGCCAGATTTAAACCTTGGTTTTTCCACTAAAGTCAAGGAAATATTATCCGGGTTTAAGATTATTTCACTCCGTAAATCACTTTTCCTTTCAGTTTTAGAATAAATCTTTTCAGTACCGATTAACCTTAGTTGGGAAGTAAATTTGTCATCAAAGATTGATAATAGAATTCCGGCACGACTTTGATAACTCAATATTAATGTCAGGTTTATAGTGTCTTTTTTTAGGGTGCATTCAGACATTCCATTTAGGTATGCCTCTTTTGATTTTTCACTACTTGTCTTTAAAATGTAAGCCAAATCTTCACCGTTATCCTCAAACTTTTCATAATCAAAAGTGTTTTTTATATGAAATAAAAATTTGGGATTCAAAGAGTTGTAAAATAATATATTATTGGCTTTAAAAATACTGTCAACAGTAGGTGAAACTGAGTCGTCGATTTTGTATTGTTGGTTCTGAGGGGAACAGCTAATAAATGACAAAACTATTGATGAGGTAATAAATATTTTTATCAAATTCGGTTTATTCATTTCGGAGTAGTAAAGTTAATATTAAATGTTAAAAAAAATATACGCCACTCTCCACATTGTTCATAGATGAGCAACGGTCCTGCAACCAGCACACAAAAGCTAAAGCAGAGACAACTTTTTCCGTCAATACGGGATCGCTTAAGAATCTTAATTTAGCATTTGAATATAACTCATCGGCGAAGAAAGCGGTAGTTTTTTGTCATTTCCAAAAAGGTTTCATGCTATGAAAATTTCTTATTCTATTAAAATCACCAATCGGATTAATATAGTTAATTAAGTCTTGAATGGTCTTAATCTGTTTAGCGTCATTGTCAGGCAATACTTGTTTTACTTGATTTAAATCTTCTTCTGTTGTTACCCAGTCATGAATAAAACTTACAGGTTCTACTTTGTCAAATGAACTGAGCATAATAAAGCCATCACAAAAATCTTTAAATTTGATACCATTTAATTTATCGAAAGCGTAAAAGCTGTTGTAGTCTTTTACATCTGCAAATACGGTAGTGTTGGATTTCACCGCAAATGGTCTTTTTAACGTATCATATAGTTGATTAAATACGGCATCAAACGGATAAACATATTTGATGTTTTTGCTGTTCGTTAGTTCTTTATACAGTGACCACCTTGGAGGGAAAGGAGATAATATAACAATTTGAAAGATTTTGTCTGGATACTTGTTATACAATCTTTGACCTGCTCGCCCGTCATTATCTTTTAAGAAGAAAAACTTAGGCGTTTTGAATTTTGTGAGTGAATGATGCAAGCCGCAATAAATGAGTATCTTTTTGTTTTTCTGAATAACTTCCTTTTCAACAATGTCTGGCAATATATTATCAAAGCTTTTCTTTCTTTCTTCTAAACGTATATTTTGATTCGGCGAGTCCCATCGTTTTGGATTGTAAGATTTATTCAGTTGCAGAAACTTTATCTTCTCGTCAGGCTGCAAAATGCTTTTGTTTATTTGCCAAATCTTTTTGAAAATGTCTAAGTATTCTTCATAGCACCAGTAGTAATTGGAGTTCCTCATTATGGCAATCGCCTTTTTTCTGTCAAACTCGGAAGCAGTTACTACGCTATCGGCATCTTTTTGATATTCCGTTGCACCAAATTCCCAACCAATTACATTTATGTTTTTGGTCTGGTACAGATATGGAATTAAATTACTGAAAAACTCCAGGTCTTGTTTTCTTTTATGCAGTTCACCTAAGAAAATGACAGAATGTTTGTCGAATTTGTCTGCTACAAACTTGAAAGGGTCTGAACTATCATTGTCAATATGCTGTAGATAGGTTTTGATTTCGGGTTTAGATATTGCTTTTGTCTTATGGAAGAGATTTAGATTAAAGATGATGTATAAAAGCAATAGGATAACAAAACTTCCTACAATGTAGAGTATGCTCTTTAATACTTTCTTTATAATCTTTTTCATTTACAGCTTGCCAAATTCAAGTCTTCATTCGGTAGCAGAGGGTCATTTAAAATTACCGCTAACACTAAATTATACGCCACTCTCCACATTTCCATTTTTTTTTAAACCCCTAAAAAATCATCACGTCTCATGCCGCCTGCTTAGATGTTGATTTGCAAAACGTGATAGCTCCCGAATTTTTTTAATCACTTAATAACACTCACTTCGCCACTGCAATCTTCACCTTCTTATTCTTAATTTTCTGGTCTTTTATTTTTTGCAGCGTGTTGCTTGCTTTTATTTTCTTTACGGCAACAAATGATGAAAAATCTTTTACATTAATCAAACCAATGTCTTCTTTTTTCAGTTCGCCTTTTTGAGTAAGAAAACCAACAATATCAATTTTGTTTACTTTATCTTTTTTGCCTGCGGCGATAAACAAAGTGCTCCATTTTGGTTTCTCAGGAATGATGGCAGTTTCAGGTAAAGTAATTTCTTCTGCATCTGCAGGAATATAAGCAGGCAATTTCTCTTCAGGCCCGATGATGAGAATGGCGGTGCCGCTTGCATCCATCCTTGCCGTACGACCGTTACGGTGTGTAAATGATTCTTCTGTATGCGGTAAATGATAATGAATGATGTAGCGGATATTGGCAATATCCAAACCACGTGCAGCCAAATCAGTAGTCACCAGCACATTGCTGGTGCCGTTTCTGAATTTGCAAAGCGCTGCATCCCGTTCGTGCTGCTCCATAGCGCCATGATAAAATACATTGAGAATATCTTTTTCTTTCAACAACTCATTTGTGCGTTCAACTGCTTCACGGTGATTGCAAAACACAATCGTAGAACGGTTGCCCAGCATACAAATTAAACGGAACAGTGTATCAATCTTATCTTTCTCTGGACTTTTCAATACTTGTATTGCAAGTCCTGTGTCATTGTATTCATTACCTGTTAAAAAATCAAGTGTGGTGGGTTCTTTCAATCCCACAAATGCAGGAATCTCTTCCATCTTTGTTGCAGATGTGAGCACTCGTTTATTAATGTTGGGTAATGAGCCGATGATGAAGGTCATTTCTTCAAGAAAACCCAGCTCCAGTGATTTATCAAATTCATCCAGCGCCAATGTTTCAATAGTAGCTGTTTTAATATTTTCTCTGCGTATATGATCTGCCAGTCTTCCTGGTGTGCCAACAATTAAAGCGGGCGCCTGTTTTAAATTGTTTTCTTCAATTTCCCGTTTATGTCCGCCATAGCAGCAGGTAACTTTTAAATTGAACTGCATGCTTTTAAATACATTTTCAATTTGCATGGCCAGCTCACGTGAGGGAACAATGATAAGGGCTTTGGTTTGATGTGAAGCTGCTTTTAACTGTTCAATAAGCGGTAATAAAAAAGCAAGTGTTTTGCCTGAGCCTGTGGCGGATAAAAGAATCACATCTTTATGCTCCTCCTGTGCTTTTAAAGAAGCAAGCTGCATTTCATTAAGCGCTTTGATGTTGATGGTTTCAAGTACCTGTTGTAACCATTCGGGTTGTTGTTGCATAGCGGCGAAGGTAAACAAGTTTGGCTCAGGGCAGTATGTTTCCACCAGCTCTTATAAAAACTTGCTTTTAAAAGTAAAGCCCCGTTAAATTGTAACAGGGCTTTTATACCATTTGGACGTTTAAAGCAGCCTTTATACTAAAATGATAATTTTATTGTCATTTCTCTCCCTGTTCTCTTCTTCCTCTGCCTGCCCGTATGAATACATTCAGGCGGGTGTGAGCAAAAATATTCGCACACAGAGCTAATAGAGAACACAGAAGCTAAATGCTTCGTATTAGCAAAAAACAAAAGTCTCAAACAGTATTATTGGTCCGTACTACTCAAAAATCAATTTTTTAATAACGGTTGTATTGGTTCTTATATCGGTAATGTGCAGCAGGTACATGCCCCTGTTTAAACCGGGTGGCCTGTTAATACGGAATTGCTGCTGCAGCAACGCATGCCTGTTTTCAAGAATCACTTTTCCGTTTACATCCAGCAGCTTCCATGAAACATCATGCTGCCATGTATTGTTTAACTGCACATTGATTTGCTGGCGGACAGGATTGGGATAAACGGATACACTGTTTTGCAGCACACCTGTTCTTACAGTAACAATATTGCTGTAATAAACTTTATCATTTTCTTTGATCACTTTTATGCGGTAACTATTCCTTTCAGTAAAAGGCCCTGCATCTTTTGCGGTGTAACCTGCAGCATTGCCATTAGCTGTTTGTTTGTGAATAGCTGTAAAATTGGACTGATTGTTTTTCCGCTCCAGTATATATTCTTTAACACCTGCTTCATTAATGATCGTCCAGTTGAGTTGTATTTCATCATTCCGCTTTGAAGCAGAGAGTTGCACCACGGGGTTATCAAGAAGGGTTAAGCAAAAACCGGTGAGACGAAAATAGGCATGTCTTACAATGCAGGAATTATTAAGTACCACTTTACATAGATACATCGCTGTGTCAGCCGGTGTTACTACAGGTATGTAATAACTGTTGGAGCTGCCAATGAGTACACTGTCAGTTGCCGATGTTTTTTTGTACCAGCTGTAAGTAGCTCCTGCAACAGGATCCACCCGCATGGTTACATCCTCATTAAAACAACCACCCGTTGCGGTAACCACCACGTTAACCAGCGGAACAAGACTAATATCATTAATAGAAGCATTGCCACATGCATCCAGTACACGCAAACGCACTAATGAATAAGCATTACCATTGTTAATGCTGAATATGTTACTGGTTTGAGGCGCCGTTACAATTGAAGGGAAAGACGGGATGCTTCCTGTTATTTCATACATATTGGGTGCAATACCACCTGTTGTAACAGCCGTAACATTAAAACTGTTATCATCACAACGGTACAGCGTGGAGTTTTGCAGAGAAGGGTACTGGTAACTTGTAATCGTAACTGTATCAAACACACGTATGTTACAGGAGTTGTTGATACTGCTCCTTATGATATATACGCCGGGCTCTGTGTTTTTAAATGTAAAAATAGTTTGTGCTGTGTTTGAAAAGGAGTATGAAATGTTTACAGGCGCCCCGTTTTTCTTAATAATTACCGGGAACACTTTTGCAAGGTTGGAGGTGAGTGTTAACTGGATATCAGAAGAACCCTGTGTAAAGGAACCGCCGGGGCAATTACGTGTAACAGCAATGGTTTTTGTAAATGTTGAAACAATGGGTTCAATAAAAAGAGAAACAGTGTCATTACAATTGTCAACAATCATAATTCGGTAGCGTTTGCCCCCTGCAAGACCGGGTAAACTATCAAACGAAAAATTTTTATCTCCGGTTATAATGGTATTTAATAAACTGTCTGCTGCATCATAAACAGCAATACTGAAAGGCGCTATCCCTTCTGTAACGGCACCTGTAATTCTTGTTTCACCAAGGTTGCAGGATGGTTCGGCAGCAGCATTCACTTTCAGCTTATCCGGCTCAACTGTAAAACATCTGGTGATGGTGGAATCTGTACAGGAATCTTTTACAGCAATGCAATACGCACCAAACTTTAAATTTTCAAATATGCCTGTTGTGTTGCAACTGATCAGCACTGAATCTTTGAACAAACAGTATTGCGGATTAAACATATTTTCAACTGAACTGATTTTTGCAGTAAAGTTTAAACAGGTTTTTGTAAACTCCACACCACCAACAGAAGGCACTGGTTTTACAACCGTAAAACATCTTGGGAAAATAGTATCGGCACAACCACCATTTAATCTTGATACCTGGATGGTGATGCAATAAGAACCAAAAGCAAGGCTGTCAAACACACCTGTAGTATTGCAACTGAGTAGCACGTTATTGCTGTTGTATAAACAATAGGTTGCATTACCCAAACCAACAGTACCGGTAATTCTTCCTGTAAATGCGGAGCAGGTAAAGTTGGAAAACTCCGGCCCTGTGCCCGGCCCCACTGGAAGCGGCACCACTTCAAAACAGCGGATGAGTGTAGTATCATTACAAATACTTCCTGTTATTTTCATGCAATATCTTCCAATAGGGATGTTTCCAAATGTACCTGTACTGTTGCAATCAATAAGAACATCCAGGCTGTCATACAAACAAAACTGCGGGTTGAATAAATTGGTTTGTGAGCCAATAGACACAGTAACAATATTACAATCATCACCATAGGTAACAGTAACTGATGCCGCTACATTCGGTACGGGCTTCAGTGCATTAAAGCAGCGGTTAATAACTGTATCATAACATACATCTGTAATGCGTATGCAATAGGCTCCGTAAGCAAGGCTGTCAAACTGCCCGCTGCTGTTACAACTAATGAGATTGTTTAAACTGTCATATAAACAATAGATGGGGTTGGTAAGATTTTGCTGCCCGGTAATAACCGCTGAAAAATTGGCACAGGTTTTATTTAATTCACTTACAGATGTTGCAACCCGTGGTTGTTTGTTTTCAACCCAGTTAATGGTTTTAATATTGCCGCATTTGTCAATGGCAAATAATGAAAGGCGCCTGGTATTGCCCAGCAGTATTTTAAAATTGAAGGTGCTGGAAAAAATAGTATCACCGGCTGGTGTTACAACTCCATAAACATAACCATCAAATACAGAATCAGCAGTATTTACTTTTCCGTAAATATCTTTTAAACCAATAAAGACTTCGGCACTGTCACAATCAGTTCTTGTTACAGTATGTATATCAATAAACCAGTTATAGTTAAGGATACTGATGTTGCGTGTTTGAATACCACCGCAGGAATCACGTTGCTGAATAAAATAATTTCCTGCCGGAAGATTATTGAATACACCGCTGTCACTCACCGTTCCAACTCCGTAAGTGGAAGGGGCAACAATACTGTATTGAAACGGTTCACGGCCAAATTGTACATTGTTTACCGTAATGCTTCCATTGGTGCCATTGATACAGGTAACATCTGTTTTTAATAATTCAAAACGGGGATCCTGGTAGGAGCCTGCCACCCTTACATCTGAAATACTGAAAAAACAATTGTTGATCACATCTCTTACAAATACCTGGTAAATACCTGCGGGCAATCCTTCAATAGTATCGCTGGACGTATAAGGTGTTGAAACCGGACCGGCTACTGCATAGTTGTAAACACCTGAGCCCTTTGATGCAGTAATGATAATTTTTCCTGTGGCAGCGCATCTTGATTCTGCAGTTACTGCAACTGCTGTAAGGGAATCACAGATTTGGGCAAGAGCGCCTGATGTACCAAAAAAAAGCAGTAAAAAAACAGTGTGGAGTTTTTTCTTCATAAGCACGGATTTTAGAGATTCACAGGATGCAGTTTTGTTTATCAGGTATTGCATGCAAGTTCCATCAAATAGCAGTACCAAAGAAGAGTGTTACCCCTTTTTAAAGCCGTGTTTTCATTGTGTACCAAAACAGGTTGATTCACTGAGGGAGAATCACGGGGGTTGGAACAGTAAATACAGTATTTTACGTGAATACGTTGAAAAACATATACCGGCAGATATAGAAAGGCACTTAGTTTTACGGATGATGATCATATGATTCAAATGCAAAAGGGACTCATAACTGATGATTGTATGTTTTGAATGATGAAAAGAATTGTCAATCCTGAACGAAGTGAAGGATCTGCCGGGCCTGTTTACAGCACTTCGGCAAATTTCCCGTTTCCAGGAGTGACAAGAAATAGTGGACAATTTGCAAATAATAATTACGTGTAATTGATGAAAAGAGTTTTATTGCTGATAAGTTGCGGGGCAATGTCATTAAGTTAAAGTTTTTGCCACACCGTGGCTTCCTGTTTATAGAGATAACATAAACAGAAAGCGCCTGACTCCGCAGGAGTCTCCTCAGGCTACAGGAGGCTCCGATGGAGCCAATACAATTATTTTAATGTTCTATAAACAGGAGGCTCCTGACGGAGCTTGATTTCATAACAATGGGCTACATTTCAATATGATTCAGCAAGCTATTAAACTTGCTTATAATAAACTTTGCCAAATTGAATGTGTTTCTTTTTGTAATGATGACTGCTTATTGCTGAATAATGATTCACTGCTCAAGGGCTGCACCGCTTAGCCGTAAATCCTTTTTTTAAGGCAGGTGAGCAGGCCAAAAAAGATTGAAGGCGGGCGGTGGAAATTGTTGATTTAGTTCCTCATGTTCACAGCCCCAACTCTCTTACCTTTGCATCTTCAAAATAAAACGATTGATACTATATGAAAGAAGTTTATATCATCTCCGCTGTGCGTACGCCCATGGGCAGCTTTGGAGGAAGTTTAAAAAGTTTGAGCGCTACTCAACTCGGCGCTGTTGCTATTAAAGGCGCTTTGCAAAAAGCAGGCGTTGATGCAAAATTGGTAAATGATGTGTTGATGGGTTGTGTGCTGCAGGCTAATCTTGGACAGGCGCCCGCACGACAAGCGGCAAAATTTGCAGGCTTGCCCAATGAAGTAAATTGTACAACTGTAAATAAAGTTTGTGCCAGTGGTATGAAAGCCATTGCGCAGGCTGCACAAAGTATTATGCTGGGCGATGCAGAGATTGTTGTGGCAGGCGGTATGGAAAGTATGAGCAATGTTCCGTTTTACAGCGATAGTTTGCGATGGGGTAATAAATATGGTAATGTGAATTTGATTGATGGTCTTGCAAAGGACGGACTAACGGATGTGTATGATGGCAAAGCGATGGGCAATGCGGCTGAAATGTGTGCAAAGGAATGTGGTGTGAGCCGTGAAGAGCAGGATGCATTTGCCATTGAAAGTTATAAACGTTCACAGGCTGCTATTGAAAAAGATTTGTTTGCCAATGAAATTGTGCCTGTTGAAATTCCGCAACGCAAAGGTGAGCCGGTTGTGTTTGCAAAAGATGAAGAGCCTTACAATGTTAAGTTTGATAAAATACCAACGTTGAATTCTGCATTTGTAAAAGATGGAACAGTTACGGCAGCCAATGCAAGTACCATGAATGATGGCGCTGCTGCATTGGTATTGATGAGCAAAGAAAAAGCAGAGGAACTGGGATTGAAACCCATTGCCAAAATCCGTTCTTATGCTGATGCAGAGCAGGCGCCTGAATGGTTTACCACAACACCTTCGCTTGCTGTGCCCAGAGCGGTTGCCAAAGCAGGATTGCAAATGAGTGATATTGATTATTGGGAATTGAATGAAGCATTTGCCGTGGTGGGTATTGAAAACAGCAGGCGTATGAAACTGGATGCTGCTAAAGTAAATGTGCATGGTGGTGCAGTTTCATTGGGGCATCCGCTGGGTGCAAGCGGTGCAAGAATTATTGTTACACTCATCAATGTATTAAAAGCAAATAATGCAAAGTATGGCGCTGCAGGGATTTGCAATGGGGGGGGCGGAGCCAGTGCAATGGTGATTGAAGCAGTATAGTCTCCACTAACAGCTCAAAAGAAAGACTTTAACTCTAAGCTTTTGTTTTTTCAAGAGTATGACAGTATTTAAGCTCTCTGCTATTGCAGAGAGTTTTTTGTTTCAACAAATTATACTATTTAGATTTTAATTTATGCTGATGCGAAGCATTTCATTCTCAGCGAACTCTGCTTCTCTGCGTGCAAAAACATCTCACGCCCGTCCGAACGATTCATCCGGGCGGGCAGAGAGGAGGAGAACGCAGAGAAAATGACAATTTCATTGTCATTTTAGAATTAAGACGGCTTTAAATTTCCAAATGGTATTACTGTTGTACTGTTGTGAAAATTTTGAATGGTGTGCAGCAAAGAGAAATAAACTTTTATATTTACGTTTTAAACAGATCTGTTGATTCAAAATTCTTTTAAACAACTTATTTCCCCTGGATTTTGCGTATTGATGTTTACCGGTACAATGGCACAATCAGTAGTTTCGGATTCCATGCATGGATTATTGCAGGCAGACACAACTGCAAAGTTCAATGGAATTCAGCAGCGTGATCTTGTTGATTATTCAAGAATATGGTTTGGATTAAAGCCTTCCGGTAAAGGTGAGTTAAGACCGGGAGATAAACCGATACTTTCAGTATTACCTGCTGCGGGTTACACTTTGCAAACACGGCTGGCATTTATTCTCACCGGCAATCTTGCTTTTTATCTTACAAAAAATAAGGGTTCCAAACTTTCGGTAATCAATTCAAGTATCGTTTATTCTCAAAACAAACAATTTTTTATTCCGGTGCAGGCCAACATCTGGTTGCTCAATGACCGCATCAACCTGCTGGGCGACTGGCGGTATATGAAATATCCACAAAGTACATTTGGGCTGGGGAGCAATGCACCTGTTGAAAACGAAAACCCGATGGATTATCAGTACTTCCGTTTTTACCAGTACATGTTATACCGTGTTACTAAAAATGTATATGCAGGCCCCGGTTTTCAATTAGATGACCGCTGGAAAATTTCAGAAGAAGGATTGGCCAGTAATGTTCCTTCAGATTATGCAGTATATGGCGCTGCTTCTAAAACCGTATCCAAAGGAATTGCTTTTAATTTTTTATACGACAGCCGCAAAAACCCCATCAATGCCAGTAATGGGTTATTTGCAAATATTATTTTCAGGCAAAACCCTGCTGCATGGAATACTGCAAAATGGTCATCGGTAATTGCTGACGTTAAAAAATATATTCCTGTTTCTGCCAATAAAAAAAATATCCTTGCCCTCTGGAGTTATAACTGGCTTATACTTTCGGGCAAGCCGCCTTATCTTGATTTGCCTTCAACAGGATGGGATAACTATAACAATTCCGGCCGTGGTTATATACAGGGCCGTTTCAGGGGTAAACATTTTTATTATGCCGAAGCTGAGTATCGTTTTCGTATTACACAAAATGGTTTTTTAGGTGGCGTGGTGTTTGCCAATGCACAATCCGTTTCAGAATTGCCGGGTAATCAATTGCAAAGAATTCAACCGGCAGCCGGCGGGGGCATCCGTTTAAAACTCAATAAAAAATCAGATACCAATGTTTCCATTGATTATGGTATTGGCGCACAAGGCTCCAAAGGTTTGTTTGTAAATATTGGGGAAGTGTTTTAAAGCG
The DNA here is from genome assembly GCA_019747705.1 of Chitinophagaceae bacterium. Taxonomy (GTDB): domain Bacteria; phylum Bacteroidota; class Bacteroidia; order Chitinophagales; family Chitinophagaceae; genus Lacibacter. The sequence goes on from JAIEQM010000102.1 coordinate 14,597, forward strand.
ATATATGTACTGCTTCTATTTTGTAATATGATTTAAGCTTTTATCCGTTCAATTGAAGCTGGATTGAATAAAATAATACTCTTTTGTAAAGCGTGGGCTGTGCCTGGATTTTCCCCCTTTGGGGGAATTATAGGGGGCTCTTTTGTGCCACCACCATCCAATCCCACGGATACGGTTCTGCCAGCCATTTGGGCGGATTGGTAAATTCTGTTTTCCAGGTGTAATTAATTTTTTCAATACGCTCTACTTCAAAACCTTCAAGTGTTAAAAGCAGTTGCAGCTCTTCTTCCAGATAATGTTTGGTAGGAATATTATCAATATCCGTTACACCCTGTTTGATGTTTTTTGCAAGGGCGTAGGCTTTATCAGCACTTTCAATTTTTTCTTTATGGTCATCATCCACATTCCAGCGATGGGCAATAATATTGGTGTAGAGTTTTGATTCAAGAGATGGCACAACTAAAATCAAATGCCCGCCACTGTTGATACAAATGTTGAGCGATTGAAAAAAGTTGATGCGTTTTTTTAAGTTATCCGTTAAGATGGCATTGATGCAAACAGCCACATCGCAGGGAATAACAGTAATGGCGCCGGCGCTCATATCCATGCGCTGATATTCTACATTGGGATAAGCTTTGCATTTTTCTTTGGCAATATCCAGGTTAATGGCAGAAATATCAGTTGCCACTACATGTTTAAAAGCTGTAGCCAGCAAAGGAATCCATTTGCCGATGGCGCAACCAAGATCAGTTACTGTTTTTTCTTTGGATGCAATCTGTTCAATAGCGCCCACAATTTTTCCGCTTGTGTCGTTTTGCAGTACATCAAAAATTTCTTCATTGTAATTGGGAGCAATCCGTTCCCAGTAGCTTCTTTCCATAAGCAATTGCTGTTTTAAACTATGAAACTGCGTAAAGATATTTTATTTGCAAACTTTTGTACATTACAGTTATTAACAGTTTTATTTCATATGAGCACTAAAGTTATTTCAGCCCTTGTTTGTATTTTATTTTTTGTGAAATGGAGTCCTGCACAAATCAAAAACCGTTTTTATAAGTGGAATGAATTTGTAATGGGTGCAGATTTAAGTTATGTAAATGAAATTGAAGATGCCGGTGGTATTTATAAAGTAAATGGCGTGCAGAAAGACCCGTTTGAAATCATGAAATCTATTGGGGTGAACACAGTGCGTGTGCGGTTATGGCATACACCTTCGTGGAAGCAAAAGCTGAATAATGGAAAAATGTACAGCAATTTGCAGGATGTGGAAAAAACAATTCGCCGTGCCAAAGCAAAAGGGATGGCCGTGAATCTTGATTTGCATTACAGTGATACATGGGCTGACCCTGACCATCAACCCACACCTGCGGCATGGGCTTCACTTTCCTTTGAAACATTAAAGGATTCCGTTTATCAATATACACTCAACGTACTGAAATATTATAAGAGCAGGAACCTTGTTCCGGAAATGATTCAGATTGGTAATGAAAATAATAACGGTATGCTGTGGCCGCTTGGCAAAACTGATTCAGAAGAAGGGTGGATGCGTTTTGCCGCCCTTCTCAACAGCGGCATCCGGGCCGTAAAAGATTTTTCAAAAACATCTGCCATCAAACCGCAAATCATTATTCATGTGGCACAGATGCAGGATGCGGGCAACTGGTTACAGCATCTTACAGCAAAAGGAGTAAGTGATTATAATATTATTGGTTTATCGCATTACTATAAATGGAGCGCTTACAGTACACTGGAGCAAGTGGGGCGAAAAATTGATTCCCTTCAAACCATGTATCAAAAAAAAGTAATGATTGTGGAAACTGCTTTTCCGTTTACAAAAAACAATGCTGATGGTTATCACAACATTCTTGGCATGGAAACAACAGTTGAAAATAAATATGATGCTACTGAAAAAGGACAGCAGCAATATCTTTATGATTTGATTAAGCAGTTAATGAAACATAAAGGAACAGGCATCATGTACTGGGAACCTGCATGGGTCAGTTCGCCCATGAAAGACCAGTGGGGCTCCGGCTCAGCGTGGGAGAATGCAGCATGGTTTGATTTTAATGGCAATCTTTTAACAGGGATCAACTTTTTTAAAAAGTCATTTGAGCAATGAATTCAATAATAATCAGGAAAGCCGGTACAGAGGATGTGCAGCAACCCGCCGCACTGAGCGCCACTACTTTTTATGAAGCGTTTGCAAAGGATAACACACCGGAAAATATGCAGAAGCATCTGCAGGAATATTATTCCATTGAAAAACTTTCAGATGAACTTCATGATGGACTTGTTACGTTCCTGCTGGCTTATGCTGATGATGAACTGGCGGGTTATGTAAAAATAAGTGAACATGTTTCCCGGGATGAGAATCATCATCTGGAAGAACCCATTGAACTGGAACGTATTTATGCTTTGCAAAAAATGATTGGCAAAGGCATTGGCAGTGCATTAATGCAGGCAACCATTGCTTTTGCAACAGTCAAACAGAAAAAAACTTTATGGCTGGTTGTGTTTCAGCAAAACTCTGTGGCAATAGCATTTTACAAAAAATGGGGTTTTGAAATTTATGGTGAACATGTATTTGTGGCGGGCGATGATCCGCAAACTGACTGGGTGATGAAGAAATCTTTATCATTTGAATAAAGCCTTTTTCAGGAAACTAAGCAGTTACCATTATTTCACCGGGCAATGAAACCGCCATACCTGCGTTGTACCCTGTAATTGCTTTATACATCACCAAAAATCCAATGCTTATGAGAGCCTATAAGCCTGTTCCTGTTTACAACAGAAAAGATATTCCGCTGCTGTTGTTTTTTATTTTTTTCACGTTAATGATCATTATTGCCATCCGCACTTCTGCTCAGAAATACCAGGTGGCAGTATTTACCGGTATTGCCAATTACCAGGGCGATTTAAAACCGGTGGTATTCACCTTTACACAGGCAAGGCCTGCTTTCCAGGTGGTGGGGAAAATAGCACTCACCAATCACTGGATATTCCGTGCCGGTTATGCGCAGGCAAGTATTTATGCTGATGATAAATTTAACCGGAGCTACCTGCAACCGAGAAACCTCAATTTCAGAACCAATTTAAGTGAAGTGCATGCGGGTTTTGAGTACAATTTTTTTGATTTAGATCAGCGCCGCTTTACTCCGTATGTATATATCGGTGCAGGTATTTACCGGTATAATCCATACACATACGATAATGGTGAGAAAGTATATTTGCAGCCAATGGGCACAGAAGGGCAGGGGCTGTCACAATATCCTGACCGGCAATTTTATAAACTGAAACAATATTCTATTCCCATTGGATACGGGGTGAAGTATAAAATCAATTGTATGCTGGCAGTGAGTGTTGAATTTTCGCAGCGCAAATTGTTTACTGATTATTTTGATGATGTGAGTTCTTCTTACGCTGATCCTGCTTTAATTGCAGCGGCACATGGAGCGCAGGCAGCAAGGCTTTCATGGCGTGGCAATCAATTACCCGGTGGCAATCCCAGTGCACCGGTTGGAACAGTGAGGGGCAACCCCAAAGAAAATGACTGGTACTATTTTTTAGGAACAACACTCCACGTGAATTTACAAAACTGCAATACAGGTGATTTTTTTCTGAAATCAATTTTTCAGCGCAAAGGCAGTTTTAAAAACTCAACTGCCCGTTGCCCCAAAGTAACATTGTAACAGCGCTAACATTTTAAAGGCTTCTTTAAAAAAAAAATACAGCAGCATTTATTCTTTCTTCAAAACAATTTTCTGGTTTTCATCTTTTTTTACCTGCTCAAACATGGTAGCGGCTTCGTTATACTTTGCAACAGGTATCATATGCCGGCTAAGCTGCAAATGCGTGGTAACTGTAATGGTTCCTGCGGCCTCATTGAAACTTAAGGTATTGCTGTAAGTTGCAAATTCATTGCTGATTGATTTTATTGCAGGTAATGGTTCCGGCTTAAACCCTTTTGGCAACGTAAAAATTACGGAGTCAGATTTTATATAGGGAAATGAAAATAAAAAATCAGTTTTTCGTTTTTCGTCAACTGGTATTTCATCAGCAGCAAGTTTATATCCTTTTTGTGCCATAAAATATTTACTTCCTGCTTTTACATCATAAAATTTGGAATAAGCCAGTGTAATACTGATGTTTTGGCCATTGGCAGAATCGCCGAGCGCTTTATATTCAAATTCATCCGGGTTTTTGAAATTAAAATATCTTACCAGCGCTTTTTTAATTTCATCTTTTGAGCGGTTGATGGTGAGTGCGTAAATGATTTCAGAAAATTCCCCGTTTAAAAAAATCCTGCTGCTTACTAATGAACTGCCATCATCAAACAACTCTGTATTGGTTCTGGCCATCCAGAGGTTATTTGTGCTTTTACTTTTGGGCGTGTTTACAAGCACACCTCCGTTTTCAGTTATGAGCACCGCATTCCTGTTTTCGGTAAACGTGCCAAGTACCCCCGGCTGTGTATGCTGGCTGGTGCATTCCAGCCACATCGTATCTTTTTCAAGCGGCACACAGAGTATGATATGATCAAACCCTTCATTGGGAAATAATGGATCAGCAGGATGCGAGTTGGAACCGGATTTGATAATGGCAGGATAAGATTTAATGCCAATTACCTGCAACTGCTGCTTCATATAATTGGATAACGCTTTGCAATCACCGTACTTTTTTTCATGAACAAATTTTGCGGGAAACGGCTTGAGGCCACCAATGCCAAGCTGTATGCTTACATACCTTGCTTCTTTCTGCATTTTTTTATAAAGGAAACTTATTTTTTCAGGAGCAGTTTTAAATCCGGCAACAGAAGCTTTAATATTATTTATATCTGTTTCAGTAAACGGTTTTTCTTCATTATAAAAATCATAATTCCATTGCCCATAATCTTTCCAGGTGGCAAACGATCCTTTGCGGTCATCAAATTCAAACTGGTTGGGTGCAATAGCCACCATAGGCATATACGCTTTCCATGAAAAACTTCCTTCTTCTTCATCCACTTCTTTTACATTGCCTGTTGTCCACACATAAGTAATATAATCGCCGCCGGGTGTAATAACAGGCTTAATGGGTGTATTGTAAGCTTGATACCTCAATCCAAGTTTCTGAGGAACGGTAATAGTATAAACGCTGCTTTGCAGGGCGCCCAAAAAAGAGGCTGCCTGCCAATCAGGAAAATCAATATAACCTTTATTTTTAATGGTAAATGTTCTTTCAATAGTACAGGGTAGTTCCCTGGGTTCAAGCTTGAGTGCGTAAGTTTTATCGTCGGACACTAAATCACTGTTAAAAGGGCTTCCAATAACTGAAAAATCTTTACGTTTAAATTTTGCCCGTTCTCTTCCCAGGCTGTCGTATAATTTTACTTCCACATCCTCCAGCTTCCTGAATTTATCAGTTGATATTGTTACATATTCAAAATAATCCAACCCTCTTTTATTAAATATGGTGATGACTTCATGTACAGAAAATTTCATTTCCGATTCAGAACTTACATCTACGGTTGTTTCATCAATTCTGTAAACCGATGTAGCTCCTTTTCTTAAACTGTCAGGTATCAGATGTACATCAAAAGGCAATCCTGTTTGTGCAGAAACGCATTGTAAGAGCAAAAAATAAAAAACTGCCGAAAGAATGATTTTCATTGTTGTGTTTTTTTAAGGCCTGGGGTTTGTTTTTTTCTTTAATACAATTTGTTCGTTAAGCTGCTCCAGCATGGCTGCATAAAATTCTTTGAAGTCAGGGTATTCATCTGAAAAATAGGTGGGTTTATTTATTTGCAATGTAATACGGTATGCAATGGTAGTGCCATTGTACTGAAGGATGCGTTGTAAAATAATGCTTGAGTCGGGCATGATCATTTTAATATTTTTAGGAAGTTCTTCTGGTACCAGGCTTTCATCAATCGTAATGTTACCGGTAAGCGTGTAAGCCTGCAGGTAACCAAACTCGATAGCAGTATTTCGTTCCTCTGACAAAAAAGGATTGCTGTTTAAGCCGGTGGCAAGGTTTAAGCTGTATAAAAAATAATCACCTGTTTTCGCAAGTTCAGTTTTAAAACGCACAGATGATTCCAGCCCCACAGAATCATCTGCTTCATTCGTTACCTCCAGTGATTCAAATGTAAAATCCTTGTGTTCTTCCGTAAAGTATTCTTTTTTATAGTCCTCCATTCCTTTTTTAAGTGCGGCAAGGCGTTCAATTTTTGCATATTCTCCTGCATAATTTTTAATTACTCCCTTTGCAATGCCATTACTGCCAATTTCAGTTTGTACCACCGTAGTAATCTTGTATTTATGGGTTACATCGCCCACAGAAATAATTTGTGGCAGTTGTGCATCGGCAATAAAACCATTGGTAAACTGTACATCCCAGGGGCTTATGAAGAAGGGAGTGTGTTTACTTGTTGCATCTAAAACCAGCGGCCCGGTTTCATCAAGCTCAACATATGCATAAACATTATCAAATTGATTTTGAAACGGGAAACCGGTGTTTATTTTTCCGTGTTCCCTTGTGCTTACAACGAGCGGGTAAGCTTTTATTCCTGCATCACGAAGAAGATTGATGAGTAAAATATTGATATCTGCACTGTTGGCAGGCTTTTTTTCAGCAGCGTCTTTTACACCGGCGTAGCACCAAAAACTATTATCGCCATTCCAGTTGGTATTGGCCTGAACGTATTTATATATTTTTTTTACCTTATCAACAGGGCCGGCTGCCGATTTGATTTCACTGGAAAGGGGAAGGTGCTTCAGAACGTTTTTCTTAAGCTGCAATCCAAAGTCTTCATCAGCAAGTAAAAAATTGGAAAAACCTTTCCATGTGGCGCTTTCAAACGGTTGACCGTTATAGCCTGTTATCTGAAACTCCACACGCTGATAATAATCTTTAACCGAACTCATATAGGGTTCTTTTTTAAGACCCGGAATATTAGCCATAACAAATACTTTTCTTCTTACACCTACAATACCGTCTTCTGTGCGGTCGTCAATTGCCTGGCGTTTAATAAAACGGTAACTGAAACCAATAACGGAAGGAATGCCAATATCATATTTGCTGTAACGCACAGGAATATCATCCTGGAAACGCCAGGGATCAATTTGTACCACATCTCTTCTTGATATGGTGTAGCGGAATTCAAATACAGAACCCGCTTTTACTTTGGGCATCGAAAAAACCATCTCATCATAATTATCACTTACCTTCTGCCGGTAAACGGCATTCTTTTCAAGTTCTGTTCTTTCAATTTCACCATTATCAGCCATGTTATACGTATAGGCTGATATTTTAGAAACGGTAACACGGTTGCCACGTGTGGGAAATGGTATTTTAATATTGGCTTCTTCCAGTCCTTTTTCAGAGTAGATTTTTATTCGTCTCCATACAATCATTTCATTGGTAAAAGATATTGCATTGGCAAAGTAATTGATCTCGCCGTAATCATACAGCACTTCGGCGGCGGCTGTTTTATCATATTCACATTCTTTAATCTCAAATTCAGCTTTATCTATTTTACCAAAGGAAGCGCCTTTTTGTGCAGTAATACTGTTACAAATAAATAACAGTAAAAAGAGGAGTAAGTTTCTCATACTGAGCGCTTTTGGGTTCCCGCAATAATAATAAAAGCTTTCCTGAAAACAATGTGCTGTAAAATAAAAAAGTTCCTCTTTTAAACAAAAGAGGAACTTTAAAACCACAGGTTATAAATTAATATTGTTCCAGTCCGCTGAAGAAAAAGCTGCCTTCAATTTTTGCGTTTTCATCACTGTCACTTCCATGCACAGCATTCTCGCCAACAGAAGTTGCATACAGTTTGCGGATGGTTCCTTCATCAGCTTTTGAAGGATCCGTAGCGCCAATTACTTTTCTGAAATCTGCCACTGCATTTTCTTTTTCAAGAATAGCTGCAATAATAACACCGCTGCTCATAAACTCCACCAGTTCCCCGTAAAAGGGCCGCTCTTTATGCACTGCATAAAATTCACCGGCTTTTTCTTTTGTTAATAAAGTTTGCTTTAAAGCCACAATTCTGAAACCGGCTTTGATGATGTGGTTTAAAATGGCCCCTGCATGTCCGTTCTTCATCGCATCGGGCTTAATCATGGTAAACGTACGATTGCTCATTGTATTGATTGTTTTTTGCGCCGCAAAGGTAAGGGAGTAAAGGCAGGTTTCCAGTACAGTAATGCAAGTTTTATAAAGGAGATGATGTGTACAGCATATAGCCCCAACCATCTTTTTTCCCTTACATTTGCACCCGCTTATATGCAGGCAGCCGATCAACTTTATAATTTACTGGACACACCACGAAAAGTGGTGATTACCACCCATCAGAAACCAGACCCTGATGCCATGGGTTCTTCCCTGGGCCTCTATCATTTTTTAGTGCAACTGGGGCACACCGTGCAGGTAATATCCCCCACTAACTGGGCAGGCTTTTTAAACTGGATGCCCGGTTGTGATCATGTGCTGGATTATGAAAAGTTTAGTACCAGGTGTGATAAAATCATCAACGAAGCAGACTGGATTTTTTGTCTCGACTTTAATACACTCAGCCGCACCAAAAAAATGGCGGCAACACTGGAACATGCAAAAGCCATCCGCATTTTAATTGATCATCACCAGGAGCCCCAAACTGCTGTTTTTGTGTATGGTGAAAGCGATACTGCCAAAAGCAGCACCTGCGAAATGATATATGATTTTATTAAAGGAAGCGGCCGTTTGGATTTGCTCAACCTCAGCATTATGCAATGTTTATATGCAGGGGTAATGGGAGATACCGGCAGCTTCCGTTTCCCTTCAGCATCTGCAACGGTTCATGAAATGGTGGCCGAGTTTAAACGCAGGGGTCTGCAGCATACCATCATCCATGAAAATATTTACGATAATTTTCTGGAAGGCCGATTCCGTTTTATTGGTCATGTATTGCTCAATCGTATGGAAATTAATTACGAACTCAATACTGCCTTTATGTGGGTGAGCAAGGCTGATTTGCTGAGGTTCGAAATCAAAACAGGCGATACGGAGGGATTGGTGAATTATCCGCTGGGCATACAGGGCATTAAGCTCTCTGCCCTGGTGATTGACAGGGATGAAAAAAGAAAATGGAGCTTCCGCAGCAAAGGAAGCTTTGATTGCAATACTTTTGCACGCCGCCATTTTAACGGGGGCGGGCATTTTAACGCAGCAGGAGGTGAGAGCGATGATAATCTTGAATCCAACATTCAGCAGTTTAAAACAGTCATTCAGCAATATAAAAACGAACTGGAATCTTTTTAATAAACAATAAAACAACGATGAAACAAACAATTTATTCATTTCTTTTCCTGGCAACAGCGGTTGTGATTGCAGCCTGCAGTGGTGGCAGTTTTAAGAAAACAAAAACCGGGTTGCTTTATAAAATCATTAATAATGGCAGCGGCAAAAACCTGAAACAGGGTGATTTCTTTGAACTGCAAATTGGCGCTACAACTTATACCGGCGGCAAAAAAGATACTCTACTGGGCGAAGCTAAAACAGCGAACCAGATTGTGCCAATGGACTCAGTACAGATACCACCGGATTATATTACCATTTTCAGCCAGGCAAAAAAAGGCGACAGTATTATTGTGCGTCAGTCAACTGACAGTATCATTAAAGCCAGCGGTGGCCAGGTAGCGCCCTTTATTAAAAAAGGAGGGTTTATTGTTACTACATTTAAAGTGGTAAATGTATTTAGCAACAGGCAATCAGCAGACAGTGCATTTGCTATCATTATGAAAGAAGCCCGCAGACAGGATTCTGTAAAGAAGATTGCACAAATGCAGGTGGATGATAAACTGATACAGGATTTCCTGGCAAAAAATAAAATCAATGCTGTAAAAACTGCCTTAGGTTGTTATGTGCAGGTACTGAACCCCGGCACCGGCGCAAAACCTGACAGTGGTAAGCAAGTATCAGTTATGTACAACGGATTAAATTTTGAAGGCGTGAAATTTGATTCAAATATTGATACCACATTTGGCCATGTTGATGCATTGAAATTTGTAATCGGACAGATGGGTATGATTCCCGGTTTTGAAGATGGCGTAAAGCAGATTGGAAAAGGTGGCAAGATCAAAGTATTTGTACCTTCTTCATTAGCATACGGTGCGCAGGGAAGTCCGCCCAAAATTAAGCCCAATGAAAATCTTATTTTTGAGCTGGAACTTGTTGATATTACAACTGCTCCAAAACCAACAATGCCCTCACTTCCACAGCAGGGTGGCGGAAACCAATAATCAGATAAAAGAAATAATTACAGTTACAGCGGTTCTTATGAGCCGCTGTTTTTATTTTGCATAAACTGATTGTACTAATTGGATGGCTTGCCTTGCTTCTTTTACATCATGCACTCTTAAAATAGCTGCTCCTTTTTGCAGGGCGATGGTATTTAAAACAGTGGTGCCGTTCAAAGCTTCTTCTGCAGTAATGCCCAGCGTTTTATAAATGGTTGATTTGCGGCTGAGGCCTGCCATGAGCGGATGATTTAAAATTTGAAATACTTCCAGCTCCCGCAGCAGTTGAAAATTATGGCTGATGGTTTTTCCAAAACCAAAACCGGGATCAATGATGATATCTTTGATGCCGCATGCTTTGCATTGTTCTGTTTTTTTGATGAAGTAATCCACTACTTCCAGTGTTACATTTTTATAAGATGGATTTTGCTGCATCGTATCCGGGGCGCCCTGCATGTGCATAGCAATGCAGGGAACCTTTAATGCTGCAACAGTTGCAATCATTTGTTCATCCATTGCTCCGGCGCTGATGTCGTTCACCATGTCTGCACCTGCTGCCACCGCTTCTTTAGCAACTGTTGAATGATAGGTATCAATGGAAATAAAACAAGTTGGGAATTGCTGTTTGATGCGATGAATGGCAGGGATTACTCTTTGCAATTCTTCATCAGCCGAAATGCGGGTGCTGCCGGGCCGGGTACTTTGACCGCCAATATCAAGGATAGTAGCGCCTTCGCTCAGCATCTGTTCAGCTTTTTTGAGAATGGCTTCTTCTGTTTCAGTCCGGCTGCCGCTGTAAAAGGAATCGGGTGTAATGTTGAGGATGCCCATTACTACGGGCTTTTCCAAAACCAATAACCGACCTTTACAATTGAGTGTGTACATTGATGCGTTTCTGTTATTTTTGAAGGCGCAACAAATATAGAGTAACTGTGTAATTATTAATCACGAATGAATACCCATCAGCAATACAAAGAAGTCATTGAAGGTTGTAAAAATATTTTCATCAGCAAAGCGGCAGACTATGGCACTTCCTGGCGAGTGTACCGAACCATTTCAGTGGTGGATCAGATTTATATCAAGGCCAAACGCATCCGCACCATTCAGCAAAAAAAAGAACAAAAAGTGGGCGACAGTATTGCATCAGAGTTCAAAGGAATTTTAAACTATGCGGTTATTGGATTAATTCAACTGGAGCTGGGTGATGACGGAGAAGATGTAGCTGTTGATGTTTTGCAAAGCATGTATGAAAAGCATATTGACACGGCTTTTCATTTGATGCTCGATAAAAATCATGATTATGGTGAAGCCTGGCGGGAGATGCACCAGGAAACTTTTGCTGATATGATTTTAGCAAGATTGCAACGCATCCGTCAAATTTTAAAAAACGAAGGCAAAACCATTATGAGCGAAGGAATTGATGCCAATTTTTATGACATTATTAATTACAGCGTGTTTGCATTGATATTGATTGGAGAGGGATTGCATGCGGGGTGATGACAAATACGAAGTAAGAAGTACGAGATATGAACCGTCAACTCGCATCAGGGATCTATACTCTTTTTAAAAACATTGTATTTTTTTATGAATATACTACTTACTATTACCCGCTGGATTGTTGGACTGCTGTTCATCTTTTCAGGATTGGTAAAGGCTAATGATCCGCTGGGATTGAGTTATAAGATGCAGGAATTTTTTGAAGCCTGGGGTTGGACGGGTTTGCATGATTATACCCTGGCCATGAGCATCCTCATGAATGCTTTTGAAATTATTGCAGGCGTTGCGGTGATTGTGGGCTGGCGCATGAAGCTCTTCAGTTGGTTATTGTTATTGCTCATTCTCTTTTTTACTTTTTTAACGGGCTACGCTTCACTTGCCACCAATGCTGATGGAATTTTAAAATTCAGGAGTTGCGGTTGCTTTGGCGATTGTTTGCCGCTCAGTCCCAATCAATCGTTTCTCAAGGATATTATTTTGCTGGTGCTCATTCTTTTCATTTTTAAATACCGGAAAGAAATCAAACCATTGTTTCGGTGGAATTTTTTGAATGTATTAAAAGTAACCGCCTCAGCCATTTTTGCATTTGCATTGCAATGGTATGTATTAAAATATTTACCCGTTGTGGATTGCCTGCCGTTTAAAAAAGGAAACAATTTAATTGTAAACCGGAATATGCCGCCGGGCGCCATACCTGATAAATACGAATACCGTTTTATCTATGAAAAGAATGGTGACAAGAAGGAGTTTCCTTTAACTGCATTGCCCGACAGTACCTGGAAATTTGCCGACCGCAAACAGGTGCTGGTGCAAAAAGGAAAAAACAATGAACCAAAGATTAAAGACTTTACACTGCAAACAATTGGAGGAGAAGATTTAACGGAAACCATTTTAAACACCCGGGGTGGTTATTACCTTCTCTTCATTCAAAATGCAAACGGATTGAAAGCAACTGATGAATGGATTGCAAAAGCATCTGCCATTGCAGCAAAAAACAAATTGTATATTGTTACCGGCCAGTATGATGCTGTGAAGGCTTTGCTGAAAAATGATGCAGTATTAAGCCAGATGGCTTTATTGGTTTGCGATGTTACGGCTATTAAAACAGCAGCACGTGCTGTACCAACCATGTATAAAATGAATGGCCCCATTGTGGATGGGAAATGGAGTGGAGCAAGTTTTGGAAAAGTTGATTAACTTTAAACAAATATCTTCAAATGCGAGAAATTATTTTTATTGTAGAAGAAAGTCCTGAAGGTGGTTATACCGCAAAAGCACTGGGCGTATCAATTTTTACAGAAGCAGAAACTATTGAAGAAATGCGTAAGCAGGTGGTTGATGCAGTGAAGTGTCATTTTGATGATGAGGAGCAACGAATAATTAGGTTGCATATTGTTAGAGAAGAAGTTCTTGCGGCATGAAATTACCAAGAGATATCAATGCATCCGGTCTCATTAAAGCCCTTCAATCTTTAGGGTATGAAGTAACCAGACAAACAGGAAGCCATATTCGGCTTACAACAGTTCAAGGAGGTACGCATCACATTACAATCCCTAATCATAATCCAATTAAAATAGGCACCTTATCTTCTATTTTAAATGGTATTGCTGAACATTTTAATACTACTAAAGAAGACATCATTCGTAGAATTTTCTGATTCATCAAATGCTCAACTATCTCCTTCGCAAAATAATCTACGGGCTTCTTGTTTTGGCAGGAGTGGTTACATTCGTATTCTGGATGTTCCAGGGCTTTGGTGATCCGGCACGCATGGTAATGGGGCAAACAGGCGACAGCGCTACGATTGCCAATATTAAAAAAGATTTGTACCTGGATCAACCCAGGTGGAAACAGTTCCTCTTGTATGTAAATGATGTATCACCCATCGCCATTCACAATAAAGAAGAAATAAAAAAGAAAGAACTCAAAGGTTTGTTTATTGGCGGTGAAAACAATCTGGCATTTAAAATTCCCTATCTCCGTAAAAGTTATCTCACCAAAAAAGAAGTATGGCAGGTACTCATGGAAGCATTGCCCGGCACCATTATGCTGGCACTGGCTGCCATGTTTATAGCAACTGTGCCGGGCATTACATTGGGAGTGATTGCTGCAGTTAAAAAAGATAGCTGGTTAGATACATCGAGTGTGTTCACCAGCATTCTTGGTATTTCCGCTCCATCATTCTTTATGGGTATATTAATTGCTTATGTGTTTGGATTTGTACTAAATCATTACACAGGTTTGAATATGACGGGCAGTTGGTTTGATATTGATGTGCAAACAGGCGAAAAGAAGTTGACATTGCAGAATTTAATACTTCCGGCCATAACATTGGGAATTCGTCCCTTAGCTATCATTACCCAATTAACAAGAAGCGCTATGCTGGATGTGCTCAACCAGGATTTTGTACGCACAGCTTATGCAAAAGGATTGAGTAAAAGAACCGTTATCTGGAAACATGCTTTACGCAACGCACTCAATCCCGTGATCACTGCTGTTACAGGCTGGTTTGCTGAGTTGCTGGCGGGGGCTTTTTTTGTAGAGTATATTTTTGGATGGAAAGGCATTGGTAAAGTAACCGTTGATGCTTTGGAGAAACTGGATTATCCGGTGGTGATGGGCAGTGTGTTGCTCAGTGCATTCATTTTTGTGTTGATTAATATTTTGGCAGATGTGCTGTATGGAGTAGTGGATCCGAGAGTGAGGGTAGGGTAGAAGAATGAAGTACGAGGTACGAAGTAAGAAGTACACCCCGTCTGACGCCCTCGTCTGACGGAAATTATGGAGGATGAGAAGAATTATTACTATACTTACTTCAGGAATAGCATTTGTTGCGTTGTTTCTTATTCTTTCAACCAGTTACTTTGGAAATTCAGCTTTAGATATTCATTTGCATGATACGTACCTGGTAATTGATTACGCAACAATCGCTTTTTTAGTAATCTTGTTAATATTGTTTATTGTTAGTTTGATGAATTTAATCAAAACAAGATTTCGGAATTGGATTTGGTTAACGATATTTTCTGTATCTGCAATTATTCTGGGATATTATCTTTTTAATTTTATACGATTTTTCTTGTCTGTTTAAATTTGAATGTATGCGTTTACTCATTTTCTTTTCCATCATTTGCTTTGCATGTTCCTGCCAGGAAAAACCAACATCCCCAACCGTTGCAGATTATTTTAATTATACAGATTCTGTTCAATCAGGCGGTGTAAAAATGATTCCCATTAAAACTCCGGTGGGTGAATTTAAAGTGTGGACCAAACGTTTTGGAACCAATCCCAAAATCAAAATTCTTTTATTGCATGGTGGTCCTGCTATGACGCATGAATACATGGAATGTTTTGAAACTTTTTTTCAAAAAGAAGGGTTTGAGTTTTATGAATACGATCAGCTTGGTTCTTATTACAGTGATCAACCCAAAGACAGCAGCCTTTGGACAACAGAACGTTTTGTGGAAGAAGTGGAACAGGTGCGCCAGGCTATTGGTGCAGACAGCAGCAATTTTTATGTGCTTGGCAATTCATGGGGTGGTATCCTTGCCATGGAATATGCACTGAAATATCAAAAACATTTAAAAGGATTGCTGGTGGCCAATATGATGGCCAGTGTGCCTGATTATGGAAAATATGCACAGGATGTTTTGGCCAAACAAATGAAACCGGAAGTGCTGGCTGAAATACGAACCATTGAAGCAAAAGCTGATTACAGTAATCCCCGTTACATGGAATTGCTACTCCCCAATTTTTACAAAGAACATTTATGCCGTTTGCAGGAATGGCCCGATGGTTTTAACCGAAGCATGAAACATGTAAACAGTGAAATTTATGTAATGATGCAGGGACCAAGTGAGTTTGGTGTTGCAGGACGTTTGTTAAACTGGGATGTTAAAAACCGTTTGAAAGAATTGACTGTACCCACGCTCATGATTGGCGCCAAACATGATACCATGGATCCGAAAGCCATGGAAGAGCAAAGCAAACTCGTACAGAAAGGCCGTTATCTCTATTGCCCCAATGGAAGCCATTTAGCGATGTGGGATGATCAACAGGTGTTTATGAACGGTGTGATACAATTTATTAAAGATGTGGATGGCGGAAGTTTTAATTGATGAATCAGATGGATAAAAAAATCTGAACAACGAACTTGCAGATGATGTGTTGCACAATGATACCACGGTCGGCTCACGCTCAAAGCGTGGTATCACCGGTTACTGCTGCTGAAATTCTTTTTTCATAATTGTTCTTCCCCCTAAAAACAAATACAAAAACTGCCCCTTAAGGCAGCTTTTGTATTACTAAAAAACACCAACAAAATTTACATCCATTTAGCAAGATAGTCGTTAAACTCGCTTCGAATGTCTTTGATTACTTTTTCAAAACTGCTGAAGTTTTCTTTTACTCCGGCATGTTCACTTACAAGTTCACTATGTATATGCCCTCCATGTGCAAAGGCATCATCTGCCGTTTTGTGGTCATGTTCACGGATGGCATGTCTTAATTCATCGATATTGTTTCGCTGAACAATGAACTGGTTCTGAAAATGCCCGGCTCCTGCCATGGCATCTGTGCCTGTATTTTTATTGATTATTTCTGCAAGACGCTTTTCGAGGATGTCCAGTTCCTGATCATAGAAGTCAATTGCTTTCAGCCATTCGTGATGTTCAATCCCACAACTGGCAGCGGTTACAAAGCTCATCGGTTTGGGTTTTAAGGTGTGATTGATTGTTGATTGCAAAACAAAGATGTTTCATTCCATACAAAAAAAAGATGATGGTAGTCAGAAAAAAAGATGAGAGAATTCAGGCGACGGGATTATTGCTTTTTTGTTATACTAATAACCACAGTTACCATTCAAAATTAATATCTGAATCTTCAATGATGTTATA
>JAIEQM010000169.1 GCA_019747705.1 Chitinophagaceae bacterium
GTTTGTGATGGAGTAGGAGGAAAGAGTCACAGACTCTTTGCATAAAAATGCGAAGTCTGGAGACTTCGCATAGCGGGAACGAAAACTTACAATTCCTCCTTCCATTGTTACAGCGATGATTGAAGATTCGCCAAAGGTGGAAGGGTTTGTGATGGAGTAGGAGGAAAGAGTCACAGACTCTTTGCATAAAAATGCGAAGTCTGGAGACTTCGCATAGCGGGTTGAAGAACGCATCAGAAGATGCAGCACCGGAATTGAAGTTTTTATTGCAGTAAAGGAAGCGTTACACAGTTTTATACTGATTATGCAAGTTCTTTATGGATTACTTCACTTGCAAAGTCAATTTCTTTTTCTGTATTAAAAATATGGCATGAAAATCTTATTCCATTAAATCCAAATTCCTTGTGTGCAGGCCGAATGCTCAGTTTGTATTTTTCAAAAAGAGATTTTACAAAGGAAGTTTTTTCAAACCTTTCGGGCAGCAGCAATGTAAGCAGCGGAGAAGTAAGAGATTGTTCCAGAGGGCTAAGAATTTTTTCATTGCTTATATTTTTTAGTTGTCCATACAAACGGTTACGCAATGTTATATTATGTTCTTCTATCT
This sequence comes from Chitinophagaceae bacterium, assembly GCA_019747705.1. Classification (GTDB taxonomy): domain Bacteria; phylum Bacteroidota; class Bacteroidia; order Chitinophagales; family Chitinophagaceae; genus Lacibacter. Next base: position 605 of record JAIEQM010000169.1, read on the forward strand.
TATCCATTCCAACTGATTCAAGATATTCTATTGCCTTTCCCAAACCTAAGATGCCCGCTAAATTTACCACACCGTTTCCATCGTTATAAGTATTATACGATTCCTCAAACTGTATTGGGCGAATGCTTTCCTGTGCATTTTTTGAAAGATATAAAAGCCCGGTGCCCTTCGGGCCCATTAACCATTTATGTCCGCTGGTAGCATAGGCATCGCATCCCAATTCTTTTACGTTCACCTGAATGGCACCTGCTGACTGTGCCCCGTCCACGATACATAAAGCGCCATTAGCACGGGCCAATGCAGAAATTTCAGCAATGGGCATGCGTAACCCCGTTGAGGAGAGTACATGACTTACACTGATGAGCTTTGTTTCTTTTCTGAGCGTCTCTTTTATTCTTTTTAATATCAACTCAGCACTATTCTCACCCGGGGGAATTTGTATTTTATCAACTATTACACCGTAGTATTTTGCAAAATAGTTCCAGCACAGTATTCCACCGCCATGTTCCTGGTCAGTTGTAAGAATACGGTCTCCGGATTTTAAACGTAACCCCTGTGCAATGGCATTCATTCCGCTTGTGGTGCTGTTGGTAATAAGCATTTCACTCATATCACATCCTAAAAACCGGGCAGCGATGCCTCGTGTTTTTTCAGCCAAAGATTCTGCACCAAATTTCCCATAAAACTTTACGGGTAAGGATTCTAATTCTTTCCAAACCTTCAGCGTTTCATCTATGGTATCTTTTCGGCATGGGCCCAATGTTCCTGTATTCAAATAAGTAAGCCCATCTGAAAAAAGATAGTCGTTCTCAGGTTGGCCGGAAAATAATGAAAGCGTTTGAGCCTGAACTGAAGAAACAGGGAGCGCTGCGTTGAATAAAACGCCTCCTGTAGTGGCAGATGCAATAGTGGTTAAAAAAATTTTCCTGTTGTAGTTGTAAGATTTCATAAACCTTGTTTAGTACTTAAGAAATGTTTGTATAGCGGTTGGTGTATTTACCAATCAAAATTAAGTAATCAGTTCCATGGTTGATGGAGACGCCTACGGTTAAGAAAATTTCTGAAAAAGGCAATTTTGTCTGTCTCACAGGTCTGAATATTTGGTGATTTTCAACGAAAGCTTAAACGTTCCTTATTATACTCTCAATATTCCTTAATGGGTGTATTTATTTGATTTTCAATTGGTTAATTGCCAAAAAGCACATTCCTTACAAGCTTGTCAAAGTTTCTTAAATGCATATTTGGCGTTCTTATCCCTTTGTTTCGGGCTAAGTCGTTCGAGAATTTTTTCCTTGTCAATAAACTGATTCAGGTATTGCCTCACATTTTTTTCATGAATAGCAGTTACCTCCACTAATTCAGTAATAGTAGCCTGATTGTGATAAAAAAGATGTTGCAAAATCTTCCTTTGTGTGTCGTTATAAGAAGGCCAATTTTCTTGAATGTTTTTGAGGATTGCGTCTGAAATGGTTTTGGTATGCTTGCTGATCTTATTACGAAGCGTTAAATAAACATTTCCATTTTTCTCTACGTATTCAGGAGTAGAAAGCATTGATTTTTCCATAGATAGGTAAATCCTTGAAACACCTTCATTCAATTGCCTTACAAATCCCATATCTTCCAAAGCCCTTGCAATTCTGGGGTTTCTGGAAAACCGTTCAGTTCTGATGTTTTCAACATTTACCTGTGCAGGTAAGGGTCCACTATTGGAAATCTCAAGTCTATCGTCAAAATGCTTAATATAAATAGCATTTCCCTGCACATTATACGAACGATGGCATAATGCATTTACAACTCCTTCCAACCACGCTTCTTCAGGATATCAGGTACTTTATTAAATCTGCCTGATTCTATATCCAGAAAATACTAATCTTTTAATGTGGCTTTTAGAAAGTTCCTTACATGACCTATAATCCAAGGAATATTGTTTTCAAAACGTTCATCTTTAACTACATTATGTTCTGTACCTGATTTAGCTTCTACTCCTTCATATCTTATGTACCGGAGGGATGCAGATGTGATGTATTTTTCAGGGTCTTTGGAAAAAAGTAATACACCCGCTTTTTTTAATTTGTATTGTCCGTCTTTTTTTAAAACCAGATGCCGTTTTACCAGCAGTTCAAGGGCATCACCATCGTAATTAAGCTTTTGCTTATATCCATTTAAAAGTTTTATATCAAGATCGTTTATATCAAAATCATTTTCTATCTCGTCTTCAAATTTTCTTATCTGTTTATCATACTCTAAATTTCTAACCGCATCCCTGTCTAATTCCTTATTCTTATCATCTATCCTCAAAAAAATATGCTCGTTATCTTTTCGCTTGAAAATTCGTTCTATATCCTGATCTACATGATACAGAAAAATAAGTTTACCTTCTATTTCAATCTCTTCCAGTTTAATATTGCCATGCGGCTCTATAAAATCAATATACAGATTTCTGTAATCGCTCAGTTTTTCTCCTAAACTTTTTAAATCCTGCAACATGCCATCATTGGCAACACCCAAAGCCAAAACGCCACCGTCTGCATTAAGCATACCGATTAGCTCATTTGCAATTTTGGTAGGGTTCACTTCTTTTTCTCCCAATCCTTTTCGTTCAAAGTATTGATTCTCTCTCTTCTTTTGAAGAAACTCAAGAGTGATTTGTGTATTAAATTGCGAAACTACCATTGCTTCTTTCCGATGTGTTTTATGCCTTCTCAATAATTTTTATTTCGTCTTCCGTCAATGCGTAAAGTTGGTAAACCAAATTTATAGGTACCGTAATTTCAAATGTTGATGTAAAATACAAAGTTCATTGATATTCCTTATCCTCAATTTTTAATGAAGTGGTGGTGGGTAAGCTATTGTTTATTTATTCGGGAAAATTCAAATAAAAATGAATTTTATGCGGTTGGTCAAAAGACGCAACCTCGGCGTGCTTTTTTCTGAAACACCGAAATGGGCGAAAAGTGCAGAAATAAATATTAGCCTGTGATGTTATTTCTGTTATTTATAGTTAAAATTCTTTGATGCTTTGTTTGCTCAACTTTATTAATGAAGTTGAGTATTCGCTCTCTCTGCATTCCTGTCACTTTGATTTGCATTTTAGTGCTTGGAGATGCAATTATTACAAAATTGCGTCTGGTAATCCAGAACAGAAGTCCACAGATTAAAGCTACAAGTGTCCCAATACTTAATGCTTCAGTATTGCTATTAGCCCCAGCAATAAGTCCACCAACGAGACAGAGGCCGCCTACGATAAGCAGCCAAACTTGCGTATGGTAATAATTTTCACAAGACGTAATGTGTTCGAGCATTATATTTTGGTTGTAAGAACGACCCCATTCTTTATACTCATAGCAAATTCTGTGTGTTGTCAAAGTAACAGCACCTTCTGATGATTGTGGTACGATTTGTTCGTCTGGAAAAAGTGTCAGCATATAGTTAAGGTTGAATTATTTTGAAATGTCCGATAGTCTTGCGTTAAACTCAAAAATATGCGAAAGTTTTTTCTACTCAAAAAAAATAAGTGAATTTATACGGCATTAAATTTACAGGGTAAGTAATAAAAAGATTGCTTAAAAACTTTCACAAATACAATAAATGTAGCGCCCTCACTCCGCCCACTCACTCAGCTCCAGCCATCTTAATTCTTTTTCATCCAGCAACTGTGTTACTTCGCCAATTCTTGTACTGAGCTTTTGCAGCTCATCAAAAAGCGTTGTTCCGTTATTGAGTAGTTGTGTAATACTTTCTTTTTCGTTGGTGAGTTCTTTAATTTCTTTCTGCAATAATTCAAACTCACGCTTTTCTTTAAAGCTCAGCTTTCGTTTTTCAGCAATGGTTTTTTCTTCTTTTGCCGGTTTAGCTGCAGCAGCTTCGTTACGGGAAATGAGTTCGGGTTTTTCTTTGGCCAATTGATACTCCCTGTACAACGAATAATTGCCGGGGAAATCTCTTACTTCACCATTGCCTTCAAATACAAACAAATGATCAACCAACCTGTCCATAAAATACCGGTCGTGACTAACAATGAGCAAACAACCGGGGAACTCACTTAAAAAATTTTCCAGTACACCCAGTGTGGGTAAATCCAGATCATTGGTTGGTTCATCTAATATTAAAAAGTTTGGGTTGCGGAACAGGATGGAGAGTAAATGCAATCTTCTTTTTTCACCACCGCTCAGCTTTGAAATATAAGTGTACTGTTTATCAGGATCAAACAAAAACAATTGCAGAAACTGTGCAGCATTCAACGAACCCCCGCTGGCCAAAGGAAAATTTTCAGCAATGTTTTTTACAAACTCAATCACCCGCACATCTTCTTTTATTTCCAAGCCCTGCTGTGAATAATTGCCAAACACAATCGTGTCGCCAATATTTATTTTGCCACTGTCGGGTTGTTGAATGCCCTGCAAAATATCCGTAAAGGTGGATTTGCCGGCGCCGTTCTGCCCCACAATCCCAACACGTTCTCCTTTCTTAAATGTATAATCAAAACCGCTCAATATTTTTTTCTCACCAAAACTCTTGTACACTTTTTTCATCTCCACCACTTTGCCACCCAGCCTGTTCATCTTCATACTCAGTTGCACCTGCTGGTCTTCTAATTTTTGTTTGGCCTTTGCCTCCACTTCATAAAAATTATCCTGGCGGCTTTTGCTTTTGGTGGTTCTTGCTTTGGGTTGCTTGCGCATCCATTCCAGTTCTTTGCGGTAGGTATTTTTTGCTTTGTCAATACTTGCCAGTTCACTTTCAATACGTGCAGTTTTCTTTTCAAGATAATTTTGATAGTCGCCTTTGTAGCTGTATAAATTACTGCCGTCTAACTCCCAAATTTCAGTACATACCGCATCTAAAAAATAACGGTCATGCGTTACCAATAATAATGTAATTCGTTCTTTGGTGAGATAATGTTCCAGCCATTCCACCATTTCCACATCCAGGTGATTGGTGGGCTCATCCATAATAAGCAACACATGTTTGTGTTCAAAACCAATATCAATAAGTGTACGTGCAAGTGCCACCCGTTTGCGTTGACCGCCGGAGAGTGTGGCAACTGGCTGTTGCAGATGATGAATATTTAATTTGCCTAAAATCTGTTTTACTTTAGAATCAAAATCCCATGCATTGAGTTCATCCATTTTTGTAATGGCATGGCTCAGCAGTTCATGATCGGGTTCTGTTTCATTTTCTTCATCAACCAATACTTCATATTCTTTAATGGCATTGATCACCGGATGGTTGTGCTGAAAAATATTATCCAGCACATTTTTAGTTTCATCAAAATGCGGTTCCTGTTCAAACAAAGCCACATCCACATCTTTGTTGATCCATGCTTTGCCTTCATCAGCCGTTTCTTTACCTGATAATATTTTTAACAGCGTTGATTTGCCGCTGCCATTACGGGCAACGAGTGCAATTTTATCGCCTTCCTCTATATTGAATGTAATATTTGAAAACAGCGGCTGAATGCCGTAGCTCTTGCTCAATCCTTCTACTGAAACGTAATGCATGCGGCAAAGATACATGATTGAAGGGCGACAGCTTTTGAAGAAGGTGTTGTCTTTCAATCATGGCGGTAAAACTTAAGAAAACATGTTTTAAACGTTATTCTTAAAGATCTGCTGTAAGAATTATTCTCCATTCTCAAAAAGACGACACCTTAAAATACAAAAGGTGTCGCCTTTTTGAGAGAAGTGTTGCCTCTTTGCAAAAAAACAGAAGCCGCAAAATAGCGGCTTCTGTAAAGAATGAATAGGGAAAATTTATTTCTTAGGTAAAACAACGGCATCAATTACATGCACCACACCATTGCCTGCAACTAAATCAGCAGCAGTAACAGCAGCGCCATTAATCATTACTTTACCATCTTTAATGGTAACTTTTAATTCTTTGCCGTTTACAGTTTTCAGCATCTGTCCGTCTTTTAAATCAGCAGCTTTAAAACTTCCGGCAACAACATGGTAAGTAAGAATACCTGTAAGATCAGCTTTCTTTTCAGGCTTTAATAAACCTTCAACTGTTCCTTTTGGTAATTTGTCAAACGCAGCATTGGTTGGAGTAAATACGGTGAAAGGTCCTGCGCCGCTTAATGTTTCAACCAGGCCTGCAGCTTTTACAGCAGCAACCAATGTTGTATGATCAGCAGATCCAACAGTAATATCAACTACAGTAGCCGGAGTTGCAGGAGCAGATGTAGTGTCAGCAGCAGCAGCAGTTTCTGATTTGGTGGTGGTTGTGTCAGCAGTTGTTTCTTTTGTTTCACCGCTTCCGCAAGAGATAAAGACAATGGCCGAAAACGCAGCCACTGCAAATAATTTCATTTTGTTCTGTTTCATTTTTTTGATTTTGGTAATTGTAACATGAAACCGATCAAATGGTTCTGTGTTTCTCAACTATTTTTATTTTGTGGAAAGCGCTATGTGAAGGTGTTGAAATTCTATTCAACAAAACAAGATGTAACCATAACAATTAAATAACAGTGTTTAATTTCCGCTTCGCCAGATGAGCAAGCAAATAAGTACAACAGCTATAATTACAACCCACACTTTTAACTGCTCCCACTGTTCCCGTTTTCTTTTTTGCTCCAGTACACGGTTAATTTTTAATTGCTCCTCCGCATCAGCAACAGCAAGTTTGCGGAGTTGGAGAGTTACTGGAATTGTAAAACGAAGCGGTAATACATTGGTGCTTTGCAAAAGTGTTGTAAGGATCGCTGCATTTGCTTCCGGTTCATGAAACGATTTTATTTTTTCAATGGTTTCATCAGGTATCAATTGTAAAATACGTTGTGCCACTGCTGCAGCATCCATACGGTGTACATCCAGCAACGAAATAGATCTGTTTAATTCCAGTGACTGTTTTAAAATTTGAACAGGAGTTATGGGTTCATGAGGCATCCACACACCGGCATTTTTTTCAAGCCAGCGCTCCTGCAGGTAATTTTCTTTGAGCTGTGGCGTGGTTAAAACTTCGTATGCTTCTTTTATTTCATTAAACTTTAAATGTGCATACACATCGTTATTCATTTTATCAGGATGGTATTGCATAGCCAGTTTTCTGTATGCCTTTTTTATTTCAGCAATGGTGGCAGTAACGGGCAGTTCTAATATGGAATAATAATCTTTCAGAAGCGCAAAACTAAGGAATGAAGTTTTATTTAAATGAATGAAGTAATTTACAGGCTCATGCGCCCCTTACTTTTCATTGTCTGTCTGTTTCTTGCTGTTGCTGCATACAGCGGCGATACTTTATCTGATAACAATTTACGGGGTTATAAAAAGTTGTTTTATAAACTGGTACTGCTGCATCCAAAAATAAACTCCACTTTTGAGCGCTCATTACTCAAACATTATCTTGCAGGAAGCGGTGCAGCATATTTAATAGCCGGCAGTGATTTTGTAAAACTAAAAAATACTGTTACGGCTTTTGAAAAAAGCGATTGTGTTCTTTTAAAATCAAATCCGCAATATTGTACTGTAAAAGTAAAGCTGGATGAAGATGTTTATTTCGGCTGGGGTTTGGGTACTATTACCTGCATCTTCAGCAACAGCAGCAATGAAATGATTTCATTTGCCGATGTATATGATTTCAACAAAAAGAAAAAAGGACAGCGTTCGTTTAAATCAGAAATAGTAACAAGGATTTTCAGGTTGATTGCCCCACGTTCAGCAAAAGCGTTTATTGTAAGCTATGGCACTGCTGCATTTTATTCGCAGATTAATTAAGTTTCTTTGTGCCGTTCAATTCAAATACCAACTCTTCACCATAAGCAGAAGCAGGGGTTTGATAGCCTGCTTTAAAATTTCCTTTGAGAATTTTTTGTGTGATGATGAGCGATGCTTCGTAGGTTACGGTATAGCCATCATTTGTTTGAATGGCTGCTGATTTTGTTTCACCTTTCGCATTTTGTACCTGCGCCCACACATAGGTTTTGCCTTTGGTTCTTTGTTCATCATTTGGTCCTGCCGGGCGTTGATTGATTTTGTTTTGAAGAATACCACGCATCCATTTTGTTCTTAACAACCAATTAAAGAGGAATTGAAACTTCAGCATCCGGTACACAGATGGTCTCATAGCTGTATAGGTAATGATATTTGGAATGCCCGTTGAAACATGTGCAGTTGAAACATCACCCCACGGAATAGACATTGCAAATATTTTTTTTCCGTTCACTTCAATCCATTTTCCTTTATGTCCCAGTGGTTTTCTTACAATGTTTCCGTTTTCCCTGGCGCAACCGCCTTCGCCTGCTTTACTTGCCATTGTGGTAGCAGTACCATGACTTAAACCGCCGCCGCCTCTTGGTAAAAATGCAATTTCCAAATGTGTTGCATCGGGCATTTTATTTTTTAATTGAAATGCCAGACAATCAGTAGGCACCACATCAAAACCTGCACCGGGCAACAACATTACATTCGCTGCTTTTGCTTTTGCATCATAACGTTTAATGAATTCAAAAACAGAAATATCACCGTTGATATCCATGTAATGTGTGCCTGTTGCAATACAGGCTTCCACCATTGGTTTAGCTGTTTTGTTGAAAGGGCCTGCAGCATGTATTACAACTGCAACATCCTGTAACGCATCATGCAAAGCAGATACATCAGCTAAAGAAAAAATTGTATAAGGCTGGTTGTATTTTTTTGCAACAGCGGCCACTGTTGCTTCTGTTCTTCCTGCAAGCAGGGGTGTTATTGAAAAATCTTTTGCAAAGCGTGCAATCAATTCGCCGGTATAACCATTGGCGCCGTAGAGGAGAACTTTATCTTTTGTCAATGTGAGTGGATTTCGATGAGTGAAATAATTTCTTCAAGATATTGCTGATCGGTTTCATCAAACATATTCAATTCACTGCTATCCACATCCAGTACACCCAATACAACTCCATTGCGTATAACAGGAACAACAATTTCACTTTTGCTTAAACTGCTGCAGGCAATATGTCCGGGGAATTGTTCTGCATCAGGAACAATCAATGTTTTTGCTGTTGCCCAGCTTGTGCCACAAACACCTCTTCCTTTTTTTATTCTTGTACAGGCAACGGGTCCCTGGAAAGGTGCGAGCACCAGTTCTGCATCCTGAGTGGAGCCCAAGGGCTTCACCCAATAAAACCCCACCCACAACCAGCCAAACTGTTCTTTAAGCGCTGCACAAATATTGGCAAGGTTGGCAATTAAATCAGGCTCACCGGTGAGCAAACCTTTGATTTGCGGAATCAGTTCTTTGTATTGCTCTTCTTTAGCGCCTTGTATTATGTGTAAGTCTTCTGCCATTGAAAACATTTTTGCAAAGGTAGTAGAATCAAATAACCAAGCTGGAGATTATCGCATCACCATCACCTGTATCGTCTTCTTAAATTCTTTTGTTTGCATGGTTATATAGTAAACACCCGGCAGCAGTTTCTCAGCATTGAACATAAGCGTTTGTTTGCCCGCCATTAAATAACTGTTCATCAACTGCATCACTTCACGCCCGTTCATATCAAACAGCTTTATTGAAACATTCATGGGTTTCAATAAATCAAAACTGATTTGTGTGGATGAGCGGAAGGGGTTGGGGTAGTTACGCAGGTTCAATGCCCGTAATTCGGGTGATGTAACGGATGTGGCAAGCACAGTTGCTGTTGCAGTATTACTCACCACACTTTCATTATGAAAACGATCTAAAGCTGTTACCACATAATAATAAGTTCCCGGAAATAAATTGTTATCGGTGTAAGAGGCATTGATATCATTGGGTGTAATGAACTGAACAGCATTTACATCATTCACATCAATGGTTGCTGTATTGAAACGATACACCACATACTGTCTTGCTTTATCCAGCTCATTGGAAGTGGCTGGTGTTTTTGTCCAGTTAAGTTGAACATTATTGCCGGTAACAGTTGCTGATAAATTACTGGCCGGTTGCGGCGCTGTATTATCTCTCCAGTTCATGGTGGGCAATAATGCAGGTTTGGTGTACATGTATTGCACCAATGAATCACGAAAGAATAAAGGATTGGCAATAATATTTCCTGTTCTGAAAAAGGTGCTGCCGAAAACATTCTGTTGCTGTCTGTTCAATCTTATTTGATTGTTGATTTGTGATGGGTTGGCCCAGTTAGCATCTGCATCCGCATTTATTTTATAAGCTGCATGACCAATATAAATATGCCGGCCAAATGCATTGTTATTCCACCACGGTGTTAAGATACCATAATTGGCAACACTGAAACCGATACTCCAATACACTTGCGGTGTTACATAATCAGGCAAACCATTCTGCAACCAATATCTTGTATCAGCAAAAATATCACTGTAGCTCTGCAGGCCGTTGGTAGCTGAGCCATTCACAGGATCGCTGCTGCTGTTTCGCCAAATGCCAAACGGTGCAATTCCAAACTTTACCCAGGGCTTGGCATTTTTTATACTGTCGTATGTTCTTTGCACAAATACATTAATATTATTTCTTCTCCAGTCGTTTTGATTCGTGAAACCATTGGGATAAGTTGCAAACGTAACATCATCATTAAAGCGGGGAGGAGCGGGGCTTCCGCCCTGTGATGGATACGGATAAAAATAATCATCAAAATGAATTCCATCCACATCATATCTTCTTACCACATCCATTACCACACTAATCACATAATCACGAACAGCAGGAATGCCGGGGTCTAAAATTCTGTAAGTGCCCTGTGCTAATAACCACTCCGGACGAAGTTTTGCTATATGATTGGAAGCAAAGTTGCTGATGTTATTAAAATTGTTGATGGCACGGAATGGATTGAGCCATGCATGAAATTCAATTCCTCTTGCACGGCACTCTGTAATCATAAACTGTAAAGGATCATACAGCGGTGAAGGAGGTGTGCCCTGTGTGCCTGTTAAACTGGCACTCCACGGTTCGAGTGAGCTGGCGTACATGGCATCACATTCACTTCGTATTTGCACATACACGGCATTGATGCCGGTTTGTTGTAATGTGTTGAGCAAAGAAATAAAACCGGCACGTTCCTGGTCGGGTGTTTGCGATGAGTTAGCAGGCCAGTCAAGATTGACATAAGTGGCAATCCATGCGCCACGGAGTTCCCGTTTAGGTGGAGTTTGTGCAGTTGAAATAAAATTTGAAATTACAATTGCTGCAATGAGTAAAGCTAATTTCATAAGCAATCAATAAGGTTGATGCAAATTACTTTTATTTTGATAGAAATGAACTTTCAACTTTATCTTTTTTAGAATCAACTCATTCCTCTGCCGCCCGTAAGCACACCATACACATTGGGCAGCAATTTTCTCAACAATGCCCCAACTGCTATGCACAACAAAACAATCAGCAATGGCAGGAATACATAATCCAGTAAACGATAGAAGGGGATGCTTTGGATATGCGGTAATATCAATTGATGCGTATAATTGATGAGCGGCACATGCAATGCATAAATCATAAAGGAGAAAGCGCTTATCCATAAAAACCATTTCCGGCTCATGCACCATTTTACCAATGCATCACAACCAAACCACACACTTACAAACCCTGTAAATACCGTTATCTTATGCAGCAGCAGTAATGAAATGCCTGCGTAAATATTATTGGGCAGCGCATAAAACGCAATGATTGATTTTGAAGTACAGGCTAAAAGGAAAACAGGTACAATCCATTTTAAATTCAACCAGCCTGGTGCAACAATTACATCTTTGTTGCGTTTGGCCAGCCATATTCCCAGTGAAAAGAAGAGCAATCCTTCCCCTTCAATAAAATGCAAACCAAACATCGTCAGCCATAAAAAAATACATACAGGAAACCATATTTTCGGAATTTTTAAAACAGCTTTCTTTAACAAAGGGTACAGTAAATTGTAAACAAACAGCACACGGATAAACCAAAGCTGAAAAGCGATAGGCGCCAATATCCAGCGTTCCGGCATTCCTTTCCATCCTATTTGAGAATAGGGACGGTTATCGCCAAACTGATCTAACTGTGAATTGAATACAGCCTGCGCCGTTAACGGGTATTGCTGCCATAAAAATGTAATCAATAAAGCGATGGCGCTCCAAATAAAATAAGGCAACAAAAGTGTTCTTGTTCTTTTGCCTATTCGTTTTAAATAAGGCTGCTCATCACCCAGTGAAAATAAATAACCTGAAATGGCAAAGAGCATTGGTATGCGAAAACGAAACAAACCATTGGCTGTAAAATATTCAAAGAAAGAGGTGAATGTAAGCGGCTCTTCTGTTATAGTAAAGGGCTGTAAATAAGAATTATTCAAATTGTATCCATGCACATATACCAACAGGAACATGGATATAAAGGAATAAAATTTAAATTTCCGGCTGATGAAAAGTTGAAAGGTCATGCAGGTATTATGTTTCTGTAAAGAAAAAGGTTATTATCTGATAAAAGAATCACATGTTTATGTGAAAAATGCTTTATCTCCTGTTTTAATAACGTAATAGTAGTTTGTAAAGACTACCTTTCCTCCAGTTGCCGGTAATGTAACCGGCAGTTAAAACAATTTATATGTCAAATATTACACAGGTGGTGAACGTAGAGAAAAACATGCGAATGTTGAAGAAGGGAGTACATGCGTCTGATTTGGATCAGTTGCTCAGCAGTACCGGACCGTTCACACTTTTTGCACCAACAGATGCGGCTTTTGAAAAATTAGCAAAGGGTATGATGGAAAATTTGCTGGAACCGCAAAACAGGGTTGAGCTTACACAGTTGATCAACAACCATATTATCATGGGTAAAGTGTTGTTTGATGATTTAACTGACGGACTCACACTTAAAACAGCAGGCGGTAAAAGTTTACAGGTGCAGGTAAAAGAGGGTACGGTTTCCATTGGTGAAAGCAACATCCAGCTTCGCAACGGAAAAATATCAAACGGACTTGTGCATGTAATTGATACAGTGCTGGCATAAATTATTCATACTATAAAAGAAATCCTGCAACGAAAGCTGCGGGATTTTTTATTCGATGTCCTTTGGGCTTTGCCTGAATTTAATACTGCATAATCAAATTCGCATATTAATTTCAATCTTCACATGTTTTAAAGAGGGCTTTGCCCGATGCTTTCAACCCACCTTCTTAGAAGGTGGTGGTTGAGTTCATTATCAAAAGAGCCCATCAGCGTTTTCGGTTGATGGGCTCTTGAGTTACAGGTGCACACCGGTAAAGCTGTGAAAAACGGTTTAGTTTACTTCTTCAGCAACACGCCCGTTTACTTTTTCTTCCGGCTTTTCCCTTCCAAGTTTCAGTTTTTCTGTAAACTGATCTTTTAGCTTTTTGCCGCTTTCGGCAATTTTGTTTCTTGTTTCTTCACCTTTGGCAGGTGCAAACAATAAACCGAGAACACCACCAACGGCAAGCCCTGCACCCAATGCAATTAAAATTTTTGATGAGTTCTTCATAACACGTGTGTTTAAAATCTTTTTTATAATAAGCCGAAGGTAATTGATGAAGCTGCAAAAAAAGTTGAGCTCATTCATAAACCCAGTTGATTGATATCAGGTTGCTGAACATAGAAACAAATGAACCTGTAAGCTTCTTTTTCTTTTCTTTAGGAAAGCTTAACTTACAGGGAAACAACAGCCGGTATGAGAAATTATTTTTTATTCTTTGCTGCATTTTTCAGTTTCTTTTTTGCAACTGCACAGCAGCAAACCACCCGGATCACCAATGTTACAGTAGTAAATACAAAAGAGGGCAAACTGCAACCATCGCAAACAGTAGTGTTGCAGGGCGAGCAAATTGTACAGGTAAGTAAATACAATGCTAAATTAAAAGTACCAGACACTGTGCAGGTAATTGATGGCACAGGAAAATTTTTAATGCCGGGAATGGTGGACGGGCATATTCATTTTTGTCAAAGCGGTGGTTTATACACCCGGCCAGATGCTTTAAATCTTGGTAAAATCTATGCTTATGAAAAAGACCAGCAATGGATCAAAGACAATCATAAAGATTTAATGCGCCGCTATCTTGCATGTGGTATTACAACAGTAGCAGATGTGGGCGGGCCATTTTCCAACTATGAAATCAGAAACCAGAATAATAACAATCCGCTTGCACCCAATTCATGGGTAACAGGCCCGCTTATTTCAACCTATGAACCACCCAACTTAGATAAAAAAGATCCGCCTATTATTAAGGTAACCAATGAAGAACAGGCAAGGGAGCTGGTGCGTAAACAGGTTCCTTACAAACCTGATTTTATTAAGATATGGTACATTGTTTTACCCAATCAAACGGCAGCATCTTCACTTTCAATAGTAAAAGCAGCTATTGATGAAAGTCATAAGAACGGGCTGAAAGTATGTGTGCACGCCACTGAATATGAAACGGCAAAGCTTGCTGTTGAAAATGGAGCTGATATTTTGGTGCATAGTGTGGATGATAAAATACTGGATGCAGGTTTTTTGCAAATGCTCAAACAAAAAAATATTACCTATATACCCACAGCTATTGTTGCTGCCAAGTATAGTGAAGTGTTTTCACAACAACACCGCATTACCACCCATGATTTACTTACGGCCAATCCATTTATGCTCAATACACTTTTTGATTTGCAGCATATTCCTTCAAAAGATATTGGGTTTAATTATAAAGCGATGGCCAGGCAAACAAAAATCCCTTCAGCAAGTGATACCATTATTCTTAAAAACATTAAGCTGGTAACAGATGCAGGTATCAATATTGTGGCAGGCACTGATGCAGGTAACATTGGCACACAACATGCTTCCAGTTTTTACACAGAATTACTGGCTATGAAAGAAGCTGGAATGACCAATGCACAGATACTCCGCTCATGTACGTATAATGCTGCTGTTGGCTTTGGAAAAGAAGCAACACAGGGAACCATTGCCAACGGCAAACTGGCCAATTTATTATTGCTGAACAAAAATCCGTTTGACAGTTTGCAATATGTAAATGAATTTGAGTTTGTGATTAACCGTGGCAAATGGATTAAAAGAGATACCCTGCTGTCTGTTACTCCTGAACTGTTGGCAGAGCAGCAACTGGTTGCTTACAATGCCAGGAATATTGATGCTTTTTTAGCTCCATATGCTGATAGTGTTGAGCTTTATGATTATAACGGAAAACTCATGAGCAAAGGAAAAGAACAGATGCGGAAAGAATATGCACAAATGTTTGCGCAGATTTCTCAGCTTCATTGCCAGCTTATAAACCGTATTGTGCAGGGCAATATTGTAATTGATCAGGAAAGTGTAACGGGCTTTGGGCCCAGGCCGTTAAAAGCTGTTGCAATTTATACGGTTAAAGATGGTAAGATTGTGAAAGTGGAGTTTGTGCAGTAAATAAAAACGGAGCCCGTTATTAAAAAAGAATCTCATCATTAGAGGTGCCTGTTTCCATTTCATCAAAAGGAATGTCTTTACAGGTGCAATGCTCTTTAAACAGGCAATCTTTTACACTGTACTGGCAAAACTCTATTGTTGTAAAGCCATCATCTTCAATATCAACCTTTCTGTTGAGGGCGGTAATGATTAATGGATAAGCTTCTCTTTTGGGAAAAGATTCAGGGATATCTACATGCAAATTCCATGAGAAAAGAAGTGCTTCAAAGCTTTTGTAAAGAAGAAGCAACTGCTCATCTGTGATCATGTGTTGCGGAGGAAAGTAATCAGGATTGATGCCGCAATGCTGAGCAAATGTAAATTGGGGTTCACTTTCCAGCCAGCGTTCAACTTCTGCAAAGTGTTCTTCTATAAATTGGGGTTCATTTGAATTTTTTTCATCTTTGACCGGAGGAATGCGGTGAGCATTCTTCCTATCTTCAACAAGATGATTTACCCATTTCTCCATATTTAAAAATTATATGTTAAACTACATTTTTTTTGAAAATGCTGCAACAAGAAAAGTAAACAGTGCATTTCATTTTTCTTTTCAGCTTACTGTTTTGCTGACAAAAAAAGTTTGTGGTAATTCTATAACAGATGAGTAAAGAAATAAAAGCTGAATGGATGCCGGACAATGTCATTAAGTTAAGCGTTTCGTCATGTCGGGGAACAGCTTGTCCCGTTTTTACGGGAAGACATCTCATAAAATTCTGTCAGTAAGAAATTTATGAGACCTCTCCCTGCGGTCGAGGTGACGCTTAACTTAATGACATTGGGATGCCGGATTGAAGTGCAAAGCCCGCATCCGTCCCAAACGGGGCGGAGAGGACTTGAAACGAAAAGTCCGACGCTTCGGTCGGACTCTGACATTCATCGTCAGAGCCGGATAACAGTTGCCACAAGCATTGCTGCACACAGCCCCGGTAAATGATAAAAAAAAATCCTGCATCATTAGGTGCAGAATTTTTCTATATATCGTCGTTCCCCAGTCAGACCACTTGCAGTGGGCCGACTGAGGAACTCCTAAGCTTCAGCTTCAGCAAAACTGCTCACCGGCTCGCAGGTGCAAATCAAATTTCTGTCGCCATGTGTGTTGTTTACTCTTGCCACACTTGGCCAAAATTTATTTTGTGTGATATAGTATAAAGGAAAAGCTGCTTCCCGGCGTGTATAACTGTGCTTCCATTCATCGGCTGTTACAACATGTTGCGTGTGCGGTGCATTTTTTAACGGGTTGTCAGCTTTATCTGCTTTACCATTTTCAATGGCTTTAATTTCTGCTCTTATGCTCAGTAATGCATCACAAAAACGATCCAGCTCCGCTTTGTCTTCACTCTCTGTTGGTTCAATCATAATGGTACCGGGCACAGGAAAACTCATCGTAGGTGCATGAAAACCATAATCCATTAAACGCTTGGCCACATCTTCTGCTTCAATGCCTGCTGTGTTTTTAAACGGACGCAGATCAACAATAAATTCGTGTGCGCATGTACCGTTAGCGCCTACATACAAAATATCAAAATCTTTTTCCAAACGGGCCTTCATGTAATTGGCATTGAGGATAGCGTACTCAGTAGCTTTCTTAACACCTGTTGCACCCAGCATGCGGATGTAGGCATAAGAGATAAGAAGAATGCTTGCGCTGCCATATGGTGCTGCACTAACGGCCCCTTCCGGCTTCCCCCAAGGGGAAGAGACCTGCGCACCAAGCCCGCTTGTTTGAAAGCTTGACGAATTGTTTGCATCTTGAGTAAGCGGGGGCTGTGCCTTGAGTTCCTTCCCTTGGGGAAGGTTAGGATGGGCTGCTATATGTCCTGGCAAATGTTTCGCCAAATGTGCTTTAACACAAATAGGACCCATACCCGGGCCGCCACCACCATGCGGTATTGCAAATGTTTTATGTAAATTCAAATGACAAACATCAGCGCCAATTAATCCCGGGCTTGTTAAGCCCACCTGTGCATTCATATTGGCGCCATCCATATACACCTGTCCGCCATGTACATGAACAATAGCACAAATTTCTTTTACGCTTTCTTCAAAAATACCATAGGTACTTGGGTACGTAATCATGGTGCCTGCAAGGTTGGCGCTGTATTGTTCTGCTTTTGATTTGAAGTCCGCCACATCAATATAGCCGTTGTCTAATGCTTTTACAACAACTACTTTCATACCGGCCATTACTGCACTTGCAGGATTGGTGCCATGTGCAGAGATGGGGATGAGAATCACATTCCGGTGATGATCACCATTTGCATGATGATAATTCCGAATGGTAAGTAAGCCTGAAAACTCTCCCTGTGCACCACTGTTGGGCTGCATACTGCATGCATCAAAGCCAGTGATAACGTTGAGATAGTTTTCAAGATTGGCAATCATTTCAAGATAACCCTGTGTTTGTGTAACAGGCGCAAACGGATGAAATTTGCTCCAGTGTGCCCAGCTAAGCGGCATCATTTCAGTTGCTGCATTCAGCTTCATGGTACAACTGCCCAATGAAATCATGGAAGTGTTGAGCGATAAATCTTTATTCTCCAGTTGTTTGATGTAACGCATCATCTGGCTTTCGCTGTGATGGGTATTAAAGTTGGGATGCGTTAAATAAGCCGATGTACGCTGCAATGCTGATGGTATATGCTGCAATGCTGCTGCTTCATCAATGGTAAAGGCCACTGCATTTACATCGTTCTCAAAACAGTTGATGAGATCAAACAAATCTTCTGCAGTTACAGTTTCATCTAATGAAATTCCAACAAGTTCATTGCTGAAATAACGGAGATTGATTTCCTGTTTTTCTGCTTTTGCTTTGATGGCTGCTGCATCTTTTACTTTTACTGCCAGTGTATCAAAGTACGAATCACTCACTAATTCATAACCTCTTTCCTGTAATGCATCAGCAACGGTTTGTGTGAGCAGTGCCACACGTGTTGCAATATTTTTTAAGCCAGCAGGCCCGTGAAATACAGCATACATCGCCGCCATATTTGCCAGCAAAGCCTGTGCGGTGCAAATATTACTGGTTGCTTTTTCACGTTTGATGTGTTGTTCTCTTGTTTGCAATGCCATACGCAAAGCACGATTGCCCTGTGCATCAATGCTCACGCCAATGATGCGGCCGGGCATGGAGCGTTTAAATTCATCTTTGGCAGTAAAGAATGCAGCATGTGGTCCGCCAAAACCAAATGGTACACCAAAACGTTGTGCGCTGCCAAATGCAACATCAGCGCCCAGTTCACCAGGAGCAGTTAATAAAGTGAGCGCTAATAAATCTGTAGCCATAGCCACGAGTGCACCATGGGCATGTACATTTTTAATAAAAGTTTTATAATCTTCAACAGCGCCTTTGTTGTTGGGGTATTGTATTAATGCACCAAAATAACTATTGTCAATTGTTGCAGTTTGATAATTGCCGGATATGATTTCAATGCCGATGGGTGTACCACGGGTGAGAAGTAAATCTTTTGTTTGGGGAAATACTTCTTCATCCACAAAAAACTTGGGGCGATCAATTTTATCTGTGCGGTTAATGTGATGAAAGAGCATGTTCATGGCTTCAGCAGCAGCAGTTGCTTCATCCAGCAGAGATGCATTGGCGATAGGCAGCGCTGTTAAATCGCTCACCATGGTTTGAAAGTTGAGTAAACTTTCCAAACGGCCCTGTGAAATTTCAGCCTGGTAAGGTGTGTATTGGGTGTACCATCCGGGGTTTTCAAAAATGTTTCGCAATATCACAGAAGGTGTGATGGTATCATAATAACCCTGACCAATATAATTTTTAAAAAGTTTGTTTTTGAGCGAAAGGTCTTTGATGTGTTTAAGATAATCTGCTTCACTCATGCTTTCAGGAATGCTGAGCGCTTCGTTGCTCCGGATAGCGGCGGGCACCGTTTTGCTGATGAGTTCATCAACGGATGATACACCGATGGTGGTTAACATTTTTTTTTCATCGCCTGTAGTGCCGATATGGCGACCCATAAACTCCTGTTGCTGCTGTTCAAAAAGATTCATTTGTGATTCCCTGATTTTTAAAAGGTTGACGCAATGGAAAGTAATAGTTTTAAAAGCGCTGCAAAGGTAAGGTGTGAAGCATTACAACAAAATGACTGTTAGTTAATGGGGATAGGCTGTGAAATGGAAAATGAACGTTCTTTGCACCATGGCTGAAGATTTATTAAACAACTGGGAAAAAAAGAGTGCCGCTCATCAAAAAGAGTACAAGCGTTTTTTGCAAAGGGCTGATAAAAACAAGGCGCTGAAACAGCTTCCTGATTTGCATGACAAAGCTTTTGAAAAAGTGGATTGCCTGCAATGTGCCAATTGCTGTAAAAACTATTCACCCCGTTTTAAAACGCCTGATATAAAGCGCATCAGTAAACACCTCGGTATGAAAGAAGGTGTTTTTATTGAGCAATATCTGAATTTGGATGACGAGGGTGATTATGTGGTGAAGACAAAACCCTGCCCTTTTCTGGGAACTGATAACTATTGCAGTATTTATGAAGTGCGGCCCTCAGATTGCGAACGTTTTCCTTATACTGATGAAGATGTGCTGTTGAAACGGCCACATTTGACACTTAAGAATTCGAGCTTCTGTCCCATAACTTATTTTGTACTGGAAAAATTGATTGCTTCTAAATAAAAAAATGCCCCGCAAGCTGTGGGGCATTTTTATAAATTGCTGAGTTCTTATTTTTCATTAGTTCCGTTTGCGGGAATCTTAAACAGATTGATTATTTGGTCGTAGCTCATACTCTTAATCTGGTCTTGGCTATAACCAGCAGCAGGCCCGCTAATAAGTCTGCCCCCGGAAATCAAACCGGGAATTAAAACATAACGGTATTCCAAACTCTGCGGAAGGTTGACCAGCACAGGCTGGCCTGGGTATGCTTCAGCAATACCGGAGTTAAACCTACAGGTATTAAATGTATGGCGGTACACAAAAATCTTTTGAAAATTATAAATGCAATTAACGGTATTGGTGGCGCCACCTGCATCGGAGGTATAAGGTAACATATAGGGGCCAATACTTCCCACCCGCATATATGTAATTTGCACACCCTGGTTTAACATTGCTGAAGTTAAAGAAGGAGCATCCAAATGCCTTAATCTTAAACAGGTTACATCTATTGTAGTGTCTCTTGAATTGTAAGGGCTGGTTACCCAGTTAGAGTATATTACCTGGGCAGGCGTACCAGCGGAGCCTTGCGGGCCGGTATTTCCCTGAATTCCCTGAAGGCCAGTTGGCCCCTGCGGCCCGGTGGGGCCAGTATCACCCTTACAAGCATAGAGGAAAATTGAACCGGCAAGAGCAAATGCCGGTAAAGTCATAAGCCTTTTCATGTTTTTGTTTTTTTTGATTATGGAATAAAGAATGAAAAAAATATTTTGGATTTCAAACAGAGTATTGGCTGTACTTTTCTTAAGAAATGGATTACAATGCCAAAGTAAAGAGGTTTCGCATTACTTGCAAATGTTTTAAACAAAAAATCTTCACATTACCCGTAAAGTGGTATTTTAATTTTTTGTTTCTTTTCAATATCCCCTTTTTTATGGAGGCCTGTTTAAAAAAAATTTCATAAACCCAAATTAATTTCTACTTTCATCCCCTAAAAAATTACAACATGAAAAAACTTTTTTTTCTTTTTCTTTTCTTTACTTCTATGAATTCCTTTTCCCAGTTTACGAAAGGAACAAGAACTGTAGGTTTAAACCTGGGAGGTATAGGGTTCACTAATTTTCAGCAGGGGTACAATTATGGCAGCATTGGTACAGCCACTACAACTAATAACTCGTTTAATATTTCTCTTCAGCCATCTATGGGAAAATTTTTCAGCGATAACCTGCTTGTTGGAGGAGGGCCTTCACTGAACTTTAGTACCAATAAGTATTCATCAAGAAATAACAATTACAGCGGAAACACCTTTACCGGCGGTATTAATGTCTTCGGTCGTTATTATTTTGGAGCCGAAGGCTTTATGCCTTACCTGCAGGCAAATACCGGTGTGGCATTTGGCGGTGGTTCACAAAAAGGAAACGCAAGCGGCAGTTTGGGCAGTGGCCAAACTTATACTTCAAAGTATACTGAAGATTTTAAAAGCATTTTGAATTTTGCAGGTGGCCTGGGTCTTGGGCTTACAAAACTTCTTAATAAAAATGTTGGTTTGGATGTTGGTATTGCTTACCAGTTTAACCGCAGATCGTTTAACTATTCATCAGTAAACGATGTGGTTTATTCAAGCCCCGCAAGCTCTGAGCAGCAGAAATCTACTTATAAATATACAGGCACTACCAATAACGTTGCCTTGTCAGCAGGTATTTTAGTGTTTCTTGATCCAAAGAAATAGATCTGTAATGAAGGTTCACTCATCTTTGATTTGTTTTGTTATATTTCTTTTCGCCTCCTGTTCCATCAAAGGCTATGTATTTGACGGAACTAAGCTGAAAGAAGTGCAGGTAACCGATATGGGTGATTTGTATTCTGATTACATTTTTTCAAAGACAGATAAAGAAGAACTGGCACAGCAAATTAAAAGCCCTTCATTAATTGATCAGGTAATTACTTACTCCAAAGAGAAGAACTGGCCGGAAGCTGTTAATACCCTGGAAGATCGTTTAAAAGTAAGGGCAACTTTGATGAAATACAGGTTCTACAAAGTAGCAACTGTTGGAAATAAAACCATCCTTGCTGTACCTGCTGAAAAAAACCGGAAGATGCCCCCGGGTTTTGTGCCTGCCGGAGCAATGTTTATGATTTTTAAAAGCAGTGCAGTTGTAATTAAATAAAACTCAATAGTTGAGTTTTATAAAAAGAGGCTGTCTCAAAAGTAAAATGAAGGCTTTGAGAATCACATAAACGAAAACTTTCTCCATCACCTTATCGAATAAAAAGAGGCTGTCTCAGACTTTTGAGACAGCCTCTTTTTAATGTCCGATGGTGTAAAATAAAAAACCTCTTCCTTTTGGGAAGAGGCGGCTAATCAGTTACCATTAACCATTAAACCTTATCATCACACCGAAAATAAAAAACTTTTTTGTGAAAATGGATGATTGCGGTAATTTATTTCCAGCTATGTTTATATTTTTTTGCGTAACTGTCAAATGAGACTTTTCCATACTTGTCTTCGCCAAAATAAGTGGTAATCAGTTCCATATCTTTCAATTCAAGAAAACCCGCAATCGGTTGCGGTGCACCGTCATCAGCGGGTATAATTACGGTAGTAGGATAGGCCAGTTGCCCGCTGGTTAAATAAAAAGCAATGTCATTGGTTTTGTATTGCTCATTAAAGGAATAGGTTTTGCCCTTCCATTGCAGGGCTGTTTTCGTTTCAGCATTGAGTTTTACCACATAAAATTTTTCGTTGAGGTATTTGATAAGTGTTTGATTGGTGTATGTTTTTTTATCCATTACTTTACACCAGCCGCACCAATCGGTGTACAAATCAATGAGCACGGGACGGGGTTGCTCTTTGAGTTTGGTTTCCGCTTCGGCAAGGGTGATCCAGTTGAGTTTTTCCTTTTCTTTTTTGTGAAAAGAAAGAAAAGCAAAGGAATAAAAAAGGATAATGGATGAAATTGCAAACTTTTGCATGGTACTTTTGTTTAGTGTTACAAATTTAAACGAATTCAGGTGCATAAAATTGTTGTAGCTATGACGGGCGCCAGCGGCTCCATCTATGCTAAGGTTTTGTTAGAAAAGCTGGTGAAGGCCAAAAATCAATATGAAGAAGTGGGATTGGTGATGACAGAGAACGCTAAAGATGTTTGGAAAACCGAGCTGGGAAATGAAGCGTATGGACGTCTTCCTTTCAAGATGTATTCTTCCATGGACTTTTATGCCCCCTTTGCATCAGGCTCAGCTAAATACAACACGATGATAATTGTGCCCTGCAGTATGGGTACGCTGGGCCGAATTGCTGCCGGCATCTCCAACGATTTAATTACCCGTGCTGCTGATGTAATGCTGAAAGAGCGCCGCAAATTAATTTGTGTGGTGCGTGATACGCCTTACAGTCTCATCCACATCAAAAACATGGAAACAGTTACGCTTGCCGGCGGAATCATTGCACCGGCCACGCCATCCTTTTATTCATTACCCAAAACCATTGAAGAGGTGGCTGCTACGGTTGTTGACCGTGTGCTGGATTTGGCAGGCATTGATGTGAAGACGTTTAGGTGGGGGAGTGAGTAAGGAATTGGAAAGAAGCACGCCACGTCTGACGCCCTCGTCTGACGGAATTAAAAAACGATTCAATAAAAACGTATAAAAATTTATTTTGCCGTCAACTCTTCATACGCTGCCGTTAATGGCCGTTGCAAGCCATCGCCTTTCCACTGTGTTTCAAAAGGCAGGGTTGTTGTTTTTAAAAACTCTTCTTTGGTTTTACCGGCGGTAATTTCTTTTTGTGTGAAATCTAATATTTTTCCAATGTATTCCCGGAAGGCTTTTAAATCATCAGCCGTGCCTGTTATTTCATAACCTTCGCCGGAATGCCCGCATACAAACTGTGTTTTTTTGCTGAATTGTTTGGTTGCTTTTTCCAGTACTGTCGTCCAGTTTTTCATATTGGCGCCGGCACTGCGGTCAACATAAGGATGGCGGCGGTTGAACAGCAGATCACCCATGTGTACAATGTTTGCATGTTCCAGGTGTATGAGTGCATCGCCATTGGTGTGGCCTGCACCAAAATAATGAAGGGTGATTTTTTCTTTTCCAAATTTTTGGCTCCATACGGTTCCAAATGTTTGATCAGGGTACAATTGTTTGTCTTCTGTTTTATTGGCAACCGCTGCTTTTTGCTGGTTGGTTTTTGAATTTTCATGGGCCAGTACATGCTCCACCATTCCTTTAAAAGAAATATTGCCTGCTGTATGATCGCCATGATGATGGGTGTTGATGAGCAGTTTAAAAGGATTGTCAGTCTTCTTTTTCAGTTCTTCAATTAAATGGCTGCTCTGCTCCGGAAACTGTGCATCCACCACCAATATTCCTTCCTTGCTGAGGTAAAATAAAATAGCGCCGCCACGCTCTGTAAATACACCGATATCGTTTGTGAGCATTTTTATTTTCCATGCAGGCTGCCGAAAGAGTTGAGCAATTAATGATTGGTTGAAAGCAAGCGCCCCCACTGTTAATGCAGATGAGCGGAGAAACAATTTTCGGTTCATGGCAGAGAGTTATTAATTGATAATTACTTACTAAGTTACAATGTTATACTAATAAAATTATGGCTATTTATGGGAGGAGTGGAGTGGCAAACAAAAGATGCCATTGTAACTGAACGTACCGCCGATGAATCGGGATGCTGCAAGAAAATTTGCCATAGATTGATGCAGCACAAGAGCGTGACACAATACTGCAGCCATGAAAACCCAATGCCCGTAACAAAAAATAAAAAATCAGTATTCCAGTTTTCTGAGTGCAGGCGCTTTAAACCAGGTTACAATAACTACCAGTAGTGTCATACATCCTCCAAATATCACACTGGGCACAGTACCCATAATACTTGCTGCAACACCACTTTCAAACTGACCGAGTTCATTACTGCTGTTGATGAAGATGGAACTTACACTGCTCACACGCCCACGCATTTTATTGGGAACAAATAATTGTAACACTGTGCCACGAATGATAACGCTTACCCCATCAAACAAACCGCTGATGAACAGGGCGGCAAAACTGAGTATAAAACTTTTTGACAATGCAAATACAATAATGCAGATACCAAAACCCGCCACTACATAAAATAATTTTTTACCTTGTGCATGCTTCATCGGTTTAAAGGTGAGCAATGCGATGGCAACAAAATTACCGAGATAGGTTGCAGCCATTAACCAGCCCAAACCTTGCGGCCCAATATGTAAAATATCTTTTGCAAACACCGGCAGCAATGCAACAGCACCGCCAAACAATACGGCAAACATATCAAGCGTCATAGAGCCCAATAATGCTTTTTGATGCAGCACAAATTGCAAACTTTCTTTTACACTTTCCCATGTTTTTGTTTTACCGGGTTCATACGTAATTGGTTTTTGTCCAACATTCTGCATTAGTAACACAGCAATGAATACCATGCTGCAAACAATGATGAATGCGGTTGTGATATTGGTATAGCCCAATAACAAACCTCCTGTGGCGGGGCCTGCCACTGCTGCTATTAACCATGCCATACTGTTAATAGAAGTGGCACGTACAAGCTCTTCCTGTTTTACCAATTGTGCAAGAAAAGCATTAAAAGCAGGGCTGCTGTATGCACGTACTGCACCTGTTGCAAACACCAGCAAATAGATACTCCATTCAACGGCAGGAGTTGGAACTTTTAAAATAAAAAAATTTGATGTTACCAATAACATCAGCAACATAATGAGCAGGTAAAAGAAAATACAAAAAGAAATCAATCGCTGTTTATTGCTCCGGTCCACTTTTACACCGGCAGGCAGTGCTAATAAGATAGCAGGAATTACTTCACTCAAACCCAAAATACCCAATGATAATTTGCTGCCTGTAATTTCATAGAGTTTCCAGCCAAGCAATACAGGTGTCATGCGGATGCCGGCAATAAAAATGATGCGTGCCCACACAAACCATGCAAACTCTTTGTTGATGAAAAACTGCTTGGTTGTCTGTATATTCATGGTAATGATAAATAATGCTGCCCTTGATCATATTCTTTATCCAGCGCTTCTGTAATGGTTTGCATGTGCCTGGGGTTGCCCAGCAAATCGGCATTGCTCATATCAATAAACAATGTTTTGATGTTATGTTGTTTGATGTAATGCGTATAAGTTTCCTGCAAATTGAATAAATAATCATCCGGAATATTCTGCTCATAACTGCGGTTGCGCTTTTTTATATTCTCCTGCAGTTTCTGAATGGGGCTGTGCAGGTAAATGAGTAAATCTGGCTGAATGAGTTGCTGATGAATAATATCAAACAACCGCTGGTACAGCCTGAATTCATCCATGGGTAATGTAACCTTTGCAAACAGCAAACATTTGGTAAACAAATAATCAGATATGGTAACGCTGTTAAACAAATCCTGTGTGTGCAGCAAATCTTTTAACTGCTTGTACCGTTCTGCCATAAAAAATAATTCCACCGGAAAGGCAAACTGCTGCGGGTTTTCATAAAACTTGGCCAGGAAAGGATTGTCAGCAAATTCTTCCAGTATTAAACGGGCGTTGTAATGTTTGCTCAGCAAATGTGCCAGCGTGGTTTTGCCGGCTCCGATATTTCCTTCTATGGTTATGAAGTGATAATTCATTCTTTGAGTCTGTAGTCTTTAGCCAATAGTCTTTAGTCGCAAGTCATGGCTAATGACTACAGACTATCAACTATTGACTCTGCGAAGCGGCAAATTAACGGATGCAGTTAAATGCAAAAAATGATTTGAAGCTTTGTGGAAAAGTAACTGTTATAACTGCTTTACGGCTAAATGATCGGAACATTTTTTTAAGAGACTTGTAACTGTTTGCTCATAAACAGGGTGTATTTTGCGTGGGCTAAGCTCCACCAATGGAACCAACACAAAGCGGCGGTACTGAATGGCGGGATGGGGAATGGTTACAAGGTTTGTTTTTACAACCAGTGTATCATAAAACAAAATATCCAGGTCAATGGTGCGTGGGCCGAATTTTTGAGTGCGGATACGGCCGAGCTGCTCTTCAATATTCAACAATGTTTGCATTAAAGCATCGGGCTGTAATTTTGTTTTCAGGATAATGACCTGGTTCAAAAAAGCCTGCTGGCTGGTATTGCCCCATGCTGCAGTTTCATAAATGGATGATTGGCGGGCAATAGTTCCTGCTTCCTTTGCAATCAGTAGTTTGGCTTTCGAAAGAAAATTTTTTCGTTTTCCCATGTTGCTGCCCAGCAGGATAAACACGTTGTGCATTTTGTAAAAATAAGAACATCCCTTAAAACTCTTTGCCTGCAAACCAATAGCTTTGCGCCATGGAAAAAAAATACAGCCAGTTAAAAGCCATGCTTGCCATTACAAAAGCAAGTTTAAAAGGAATTATGCGGAGTCCATCTGCCGTAGTGTTCAGCTTTATTTTTCCATTCATTTTTATCCTGGTGTTTGGATTTATTGGTAACAGTAATGGCGTGCCGGTGTATAAAGTGGTGATTGGTAAAGGTTGCGATACCAGCAATGCGTTGTATGATTCCATTAAAGCCAGCAACCGCATTAAGATTGTGAGCTTTGCAAGCGAAGAAGAATTAAACAAAAGCAAGATCAAGGGAAAGATTGCTGCGGTACTTACCATTGAAAAAACAGGTGCGCCAGTTCCAGCCTATAAATTTAAAATTAACAGCAGCAACGCAAGTGATGATCAGTGGCCGCAATTGATGAATATACTCAACTCTATTTCTTCAAAAGTAAGTGATGCAAAATTTACTAACCGCCCTGTTTATGCAGTGCCCGATTTCAACTATAAAAGAGATATTGCTGAAATAAGAGAATACCGAACCATTGATTTTATTTTACCCGGCCAGCTTGGATTTTCTTTATTGAGCACAGGTGTGTTTGGTGTGGCATTTGTTTTTTTTGGATTGAGAAACACACTGGTGCTCAAACGTTATTTTGCAACACCCATTAAGCGATCTTATATTTTAATGGGCGAGGCGCTGGCAAGAGTAATCTTTCAAATGATATCTGCTGTTGTAATTATCCTGGTTGGTTATTTTGCGTTTGATTTTACACTGGTACATGGTGTAACCACACTTCTTGAAATGTTGTTCCTGAGCTTCCTGGGTTTGGTAGTGTTTATGGGTTTTGGTTTTATCATCAGCGGCCTGGCAAAAAACGACAGCTCTATTCCGCCATTTGCCAATTTAATTACCATGCCGCAGTTTTTACTGGGTGGAACTTTTTTTGCAGTGGAAGTATTTCCCAAATGGCTGCAACCCATTTCCAAAGCATTACCACTTACGCATTTGAATACAGCCATGCGTGCTGTGGCATTTGAAGGACAGGGTTTATGGGCCATCAAATCGGAAATAGGTTTCTTGCTTTTGTGGGCAGTTATTGTTTATGCTGTTGCTGTAAAAGTGTTTAAGTGGGAGTGATGTTTATAGTTGTTAGCCGGTAGTTATTAGTAATTAGTTATTGAATAGCTGTGATAATCTTTAGTAAAATATATTTTGCATGCGGTTGATAAAAATGTTTTTGTTTGTGATGATTGGGCTGATGATGGTACTCACTGTTATCGGCCTGTTTATTCCTGCTTCTGTAAAAATTTCAAGAGGAATGATTATGGATGCAGATTCCATTAAAGTGTACCGCCAGTTGAGTGATGTGAAAGATTGGGGTAAATGGGTGCCATGGGTTTCAGCAGGTGAAGGGGCGCTGGTACAAACATCCGAAATTACCAATCAGCCCGGTTCATTTTTTACATGGAAAGGATTGAGTTTGAAAAACAGCGGCACCATTACATTGCTTTCACTTCAGCCCCATTTAATTACAACAAAATATGAACTGAAAGATATGAACAACAGTGAAGGTGGTTTCCGCATCCGCTCGGTTTCTGACAATCTTTCACAAACTGAAGTACAGTGGTTTATGGAATACAAATTAAAATGGTATCCGTGGGAACGTTTCTACGGAATTTTCCTGGATCATATCATCGGCCCTTCATTTGATAAAGGGTTGGAATCATTGAAAAATTATTTGGAGAAAGATACACCTGTAAATGGATGATTACCAGGGGAAGCTAATCTTCCCCATTGTTACTGAAGGGATTCCTTTCATGGTTTTACCAAATTCAACTTCACCGCCTGCCAAACATTCATTGGCCAATACAGCAAAGAGCGCCGCTTCTTTTGCATCGGGATGAATACCCAACTCACTTGTATGTTTGATGCTGATGCCGGGTAATAATTGCTGAATGTTTTGCATGAGCAATGGATTGTGCATACCGCCACCACTTGCATATAAAACAAAAGATGTATTTCCCTTCATGGTTCTTTGTACCGCTTCTGCAATGGTTTGAGCTGAAAATAAATTAAGTGTGGCCATAGTATCATACACATTCAAGTCATTACTACCTGCTTTTTGTTTTGCTTCTTCTAAATAAGAAAGATTAAATAATTCAGGCCCTGTTGTTTTAGGAAATGGTTGTTCAAAAAATGAATGTTGTTTTAATGCCTGTAACAAAGCTTTATTTACCGTTCCCTGTTTGGCCACTGCTGCGTCTTCATCATAATAACGGTTGAATTCCTGTTGCATCAGTGCATCCATCATGGTATTGCCGGGGCCGGTATCTGTACTGAAAATTTGATTGGCATCCATACTGCCGGGTAAAAAAGTAAAATTGGCAATACCGCCCATGTTGAGCATAATACGGTCTTCACCTTTCTTTGAAAAAATAAAATAATCGCCATACACGGCCAATGGTGCGCCTTCACCACCCGCTGCAATATGTTTCTGACGGAAATCGCTGATGGTGATGATGCCTGTTGCAACGGCCATATGATCACCATCACCAATTTGTAAAGTAGCATTGCCAAATTTTTGTTGCTGATGCAATGCTTTGGGTGCATGATAAACTGTTTGGCCATGGCTTGCAAGTAAATCCACTTCGCTTTTATCAATTCCATGTTTGTTTAAAAATTCCAGGATCATCGTTGCCTGCTGCAATGCCACCCATGGATTCAAAAGAGTGAGCTTTTCAAAATCAACTGATTTTTTGGAGAATACAGATTTGATTTCAGCTTTGAAATCAGCAGAATAAGAAATGGTTTCAAATGCTTTTAATGTAAGAGCTGTATCATGTCCGCTGCCGGAAATTTTACAAAGAGCAATATCCAGCCCATCTACTGAAGTGCCACTCATTAAGCCAATAATAGTTCGTTCCTTTTTTTGGGCGATGGCTGCCAGCGAAGCGATATTCCGGTTCATACGCTAAGTTATTGAAATGCTTTTGTTTGCCTGAAAGTAGTAAAGCTTTTGCAGGTTTTTGCCGGGTCAGAATAATTCCGCCTTAAGCGAAAGGGCAAAAAATAACCCTAATACACCTGCAGACCCTGCATTTTAGGTTTATTTACTTTATAAAAAGGCATTTGCAATTTTGCAAATGCCTTTTTTGTTTCTTAGATTCACTTTATACCTCAATAAATTACACCAGTTTTAAATTACAAATGGCCTCAAAAAAACGCTTTGAATCTTCGGGAACTACACATCTAAAACAGCAAATTACAGAATCACTTACCAGTTAGCTGTCTGCAGAAATCAGCAAATTGAGGTATTCTCTCAGGCTTGGTGCAACGCTTTCACTCTTAGCTTTGTCAGTCATTAGAATAAACGCATGCAGCACAGGCAACTCATAAAAGACCACCCACTGGCGCAGGTCTCCCGACCTGGTGCCCATGCGTTACTTGATTTTAAAGTTTCACTAACTTGCCATCATGAGTTCAAAATATAAATTTACAGATAAAGAAGCTGTATATTTTGTTACAGCTACTACTGTTCAATGCCTGCCCACTGGCGCAGGTCTCCCGACCTGGTGCCCATGCGTTACTTGATTTTAAAGTTTCACTAACTTGCCATCATGAGT
>JAIEQM010000150.1 GCA_019747705.1 Chitinophagaceae bacterium
ACAAAATAAGTGTGGATAACCTGCCTTGTTTTTTAAAATTTTAAAAAAATCAGTTTTTAAGAGGCTGAATAGTTACCGCAATTTTAAAATGGTTGATTATGTGGTGTATGGTCGTGGCTGTTTTAATCAATTAGATGAAATCATTGCACCACACCGCAAGGGTGTTGCACCGATGATTTTTTTAGCAGATCATTTCTTTGAAGGCAAGGCATTACCCAATCGTATTCCCGTTCGTGGTAAAGACAAGATCATTTTTGTTGATGTTACCTATGAACCTAAAACAACGTATGTTGATGCGCTGGCTAAACAATTAAAAGATGAGTTTGGCAATGTGAGTGGTGTTATTGGCATTGGCGGTGGTTCAACCATGGATCTGGCCAAAGCTGTTTCATTGATGATGAACAACCCCGGCTCATCAGCAGATTATCAGGGCTGGGACTTGGTAAAACAACCCGGCGTTTATAAAGCAGGTATTCCAACTTTAAGCGGCACAGGCGCTGAAGTGAGCAGAACAACCGTACTCACTGGACCCACACGCAAGCTGGGTATGAACTCTGATTTCACACCCTTCAATCAAATTGTACTGGATCCGGAGTTGTGTAAAGATGCACCCGGCAATCAGCGTTTTTATACAGGCATGGATTGTTATATCCATTGCATTGAAAGTTTGGAAGGAACGTATTTGAATGAGTTCAGCAAGAGTTATGGAGAAAAAGCCCTTGAGCTGTGCCGTTATATCTTCCTTGAAAAAGAAACATGGGATGATGAGTGTGATGATAAACTGATGATGGCATCTTATGCTGGTGGTATGAGCATTGCTTACTCACAGGTGGGTGTGGCGCATGCAGTGAGTTACGGATTGAGTTACTTACTTGGCACCAAACACGGCATCGGCAATTGTATTGTGATGAATCATCTGGAAGAATATTATCCAACAGGTGTATCAGAATTCAAACGCATGGTGGAGAAAGGTGGTTATGAAATACCACAGGGCATCTGTAAAGGACTAAGTGATGAACAATTTGAAACCATGATGAATGTTTCACTCGGCATGAAACCACTCTGGGAAAATGCACTAGGTAAAGACTGGGAAAAGATTATGACGAGGGAGAAATTGCGGGCGCTGTATGAGAAGTTATAGATGTAATGTTTAAATAAAGATTTACTTGTGTATAGTTATTATTATCCGCTTTGTATTCATCTGCTTATTTTGTAACTTACATTATGGATTTCCCCATTTTCATCAACAAGCGCATTTTTTGGGATGCTGATACTGCAACCATGGACATGCAATTGCATAAAGATTTTATCATTACAAAAGTATTTGAATGGGGCCGGCTTGCAGAACTTAAAGCGCTGCTCAAGTATTATTCAAAAGAAGAAATTGCAGAAGCGTTGACAACACAAAAATATCTTTCCAAAAGAACCCATCAGTTTGCGGCGGTAATTCTTGATATACCAAAAGAAAAATTCAGATGTTATACAGAGAGACTGTTACGACCGAATGCCTGGCCTGTTTAAACCGGTTGATGGAAATTCCTGAATTCGGGCATTTTTATCTTGTGGGCGGAACAGCTTTAAGCCTCCGGTACGGGCATAGAATGTCGGACGATATTGATTTATTTACTGACCGTGAATTTGACAACGGTGAAATGGAACGGTTGATACGTTTTTATTTCATGGATCATGATTCTACTGACATTAATCATACAAGCTTTGGCATTTTTAGCTTCATAAATGGAGTAAAAGTTGATTTTATGAAATGGAATGAACCATGGATTGCTGAGCCTTTACTAACTGAAAACATAAGGATTGCATCTGATGAGGATATTTTTCCTATGAAACTGCAGGCCGCCATGACAAGGGGCGCCAAAAAAGATTTTTTTGACATCGCATTACTTATTGAAAAGTATTCGTTGCCTCCTGGAATTGAATGGTATCGGAAAAAATACATTTACAATGATGACATTATTCCATTAAAAGCACTCCTTGATTTTGAAAAAGCAGAAGCTCAAAACCAACCTGTATTACTTAACAGCAAATCATGGGAGGAGTGTAAACAAATTATTATGGAAGCAGTAAAAGATATTATTGCTGCATAAAAAGGTTATGAATGTTTGCATGCTGCGATAGACCTTTGGGTAGACACTCCCTGTAAAGACCGGTAAAAAATAACGAAGAATAAATTGAGGGCTTTGTATGAGAAGTTGTAACTGTTTTCTGCCGTATATTTAATTTCAATTGCATTCATAATCGTATAATAAAATCACCCAAGTATGTTTGGAATTAAACACATCAAGTTCGATTCAATGACCTATGTTCTTCATTACAAAAATGGCCATATTAAACGAGAAGGCCGTGGTCTTTCGTTTTTCTATTTTTCACCCAACAGTTCAATTGTTGCTATCCCTATGGGCAGTAATGACCTGCCATTTATTTTCAGTGAAACAACCAACGATTATCAAACTGTTTCCATTCAGGGTCAGATCAGTTATAAAGTAGGTAATGCTAAAACCCTGGCTGATAATTTAGATTTTACAGTATCAGATAATGGCCAGTATAAAAAGAATGATATTGAAAAATTAAATCAGCGTATCATTAATGAAGCCCAAACGGCAACGGCATCCTTTATTCATGGAATTAATCTTAAAGATGCTATCCGTTCAGCAAAAAAGATTGAAGCAAATATTCAGGAAGGATTAAAATCTTCTTCAGCCATCAGCATGCTGGGTATCGAAATTTTAAGCGCCAATATTTTAGCGGTACAGGCCACACCAGAAATGGCAAGGGCACTTGAAACAGAAACAAGGGAAAAACTTCAGCAGGAGGCAGACCAGGCAATTTATGAACGCAGGAATTTTGCAGTAGAACAGGAACGCAAAATCAAAGAATCAGAATTAAATACTGAAATAGCAGTAGAAGAAAAACAAAAACAGATTGCTGAAAAGAAAATGGAATCAGAGGTTCAAAAAGCGGAGAACGACCGAAAGCTGAGAGAAATGAAGCTATCTGCAGATATAGCTGTGGAAAATCAGCGCAAAGAATTGATTGAACAAAAAACATCCAATGATAAAAAAGAGGCTGAGACGCAGGGCTATGTTATTGAAACAACATTGAAACCTTACAAAGACATTGATTGGAAAACGCTAACTGCTTTAAATAATAATCCTGATCCCAGATTCAATATTGCACTTGCTTTCAGGCAAATTGCAGAAAACGCTGATAAAATCGGCAACTTAAACATCAGTCCTGAACTTTTAGATTCCATTCTGAACGATAAGAGCAGCAGGAAATGAGTGTAGAATATGCAATCATTGTAAAAAATAAAACAAGGCTTGAAACTTTAATTGAACGATTCAATACAAAAGCGCAGGCCCGGTTTTATATTGAACGGCTGGGCGGTAATTTTAAAGACTACGAACAGGAGCATGAAATATTTCAAACTTCCTTTCTTGCATTACAAACAAAACTTTCGAAAAGTATAAAGAACAAAGTGGTGGAACGTGCGTTTGTTCCTTCCTATATTTTTACACAGCAGAATTTAATTGTGGTAATAGGTCAGGATGGTTTGGTGGCAAACACAGCCAAGTATGCCAAAGGAAGCCCCATAGTAGCAGTAAACCCCGATAAACAGCGATATGATGGCGTACTGCTTCCATTTGATGTTTCTGATTTTATGGAGGGGGTTGAAAAGGTGATAGCTAATTCCTTTACTTATAAAACCATTCGCTTTGCAGAAGCAAAACTGAATGATGGGCAAAGGCTTCTTGCATTCAATGATTTGTTTATTGGTGCGTCTTCACATGTTTCGGCACGTTATAAAATTTCATTCAACAGCACAACTGAAGAACACTCTTCAAGCGGTCTTATTGTTTCCACAAAAGCAGGTTCAACAGGCTGGTTAAGTTCCATTTTTAATATGGCTTATGGTGTAGCCGGGATGTTTGAAAAGAACATAAAACTCAAAAGACCGAAGTTGAATGATAATGATTTGCTCTTTGCCGTGCGGGAACCGTTTCAAAGCATAAAAACCCAAACAGGTATTACGGCAGGTTTAATCCGTGGGCAAAATCATTTAACAGTTGAATCATTGATGCCGGCAGGGGGCGTTATTTTCAGTGATGGTATCGAAAAAGATTTTCTGCAATTCAACAGCGGGGCAGTAGCAACCATTCATCTTGCTGAAGAGACAGCAACATTGGTAATAAATGGAAGAAACAAATAAATATTTTTCGCCTTATAAAACCTCCGGGTTTTAGTTACAAGCCTGCCATTAAAATATAAAATACGGGCCTGATAAAACCCCGGAGGTTTATTCGGTATTTCTATCATCAATTCAACTTCCCTTTCACTTCTTCCTTTTTCAAATACTTGTTCAAAAACTTCAGCGTTTCGCTGGCTGCTTTGATTTGATTTTCTTTTTTCACAAAACCATGCCCTTCATCAGGAAACAGCACATACTCCACAGGTGTTCCGTTCTTTTTAGCTCCTGCAACAATTTCATCGCTTTCAATTTGCAGTACACGGGGATCGTTGGTGCCCTGTAAAACCAATAAAGGAGTTTTTATCTTCTCTGTATTGTAAAGCGGCGAAATATTTTTCAGGCGAACAGAGTCAGCAGTTGTGGGGTCGCCCATTTCAGTATACAATGCTTTGCGGAAACTTTCCCAATAAGGAGGAATACTTTTCAAAGTACGCATCCAGTTGGCCACACCAAACAAATCAACACCCACTGCAAATTCATTGGGGTATTGAATGATGCCGGCCAAACTCATAAAGCCGCCATAGCTGCCACCATAAATTCCAATCTTGGCTGTATCAATATAATCCTGTTGTGCCAGCCACTTTTTACCCCACACACAATCTTTCAAATCTTTATCACCATGGTTTTGATTATCCATTTTATAAAATGCTTTACCATAACCGCTGCTGCCACGGTTGTTTACAGCAAGAATCGCATACCCGTGATTTACAAAATACTGAATGGAGTTACTGTAACCTGCACGGCTTTGTCCACCCGGCCCACCATGTACCCATATCAATGCAGGCGCTTTGTTGGAAGATGATGCATTATGCGGTTTGTAATACACAGCAGGAATCTCCAACCCATCAAAAGATTTAAAGCGAACAATTTTTGCATCCACCAAATCATCGCTATTTATTTCAGAAGTTAGTGTTTGGGTGAGTTGTTTCAGTTCTTTCTTTTCAACATCATACAAATATTTATTGGCGCTGCTTCGGTCGCTCACAACAGTTAACAGCATTTTTGTTTCACTGGGCGAAATGGTTACACCGCTAATAGCACCGCTTTCTAATTTCGGCATTTCCACTTCTTTACCGGTGGCATGATCAAACAAAAGCACTTTATCTCTTGCGTCTTCATTAATACCAATTACATGATACTTCCCATTTTCACTGATGAACATATAACTCACATCCCAGTTGGTGGAAAAGAATTTTTCTTTGATACCATTGGCAAGATTGTATTTCACCACATAGGAAAAATCATTTCCTTCATTGGTAATGTAGTATAGATATTCATCGTTCAGTTCAAAACCTGCAGCATTATAAGTAGCATCACCCAAACTGTCAGTTGATAATTTTTTGGTGGTTTTTGTTTGCGCATCAAACAAATACATTTCATTTTTATCGGTAGTAATAGCTTTGGTGAGAACAAGATAACGTTCATTGTATGAAATGCCGTTTACATCCAGGCCGCTGTCATTCTTGTAAAGCATTTTGGCTTCCCATCTGCCGGTATCAGATTTATACAAATCAAAAAATTGCGGGTTGCGCTTGTTGCTGATGTAATAAAAAGACTTTTTATCTTTTGTCCAGCCGGCAAAATCTGCTTTTTCTTTTTCACCCGGAGTTAAATCTTTTACAGTGCCGTCTGTTTTTTGTAAATAGAGATGACTGTTTTCATTACCACCCTTATCAGCGCTGTATAAAAAATTATTGGTGCCGGGTACATAGTCCACCGCAAAAAAAGATTCCACAGTGGAATTTGTTTTGGGCTGAATCGTGGTATCAGCCAGGTTCAGTTCATATACATTAAAAATTTTGGTGCGGTTGCTGTTGAGCAGTATTTTGCTTTCATCTTTATTAAACACGCCACCGCTGATGCCTTCAGTTTGATAAAACTGATCAATGCTGTACTGTTTCACCTCCCTGGGCGTTTCTGTTTTTTCTTTACAGGCAGCCAGTAATGAAACCACCGCCATCAATGACAAGATTTTGTGCATATTCGTTTTTTAAGTGCAGAAGGTAGAAAAAGATTACGGCCTGTACAAGCCGTTTGTAAAAATCATCTTACCTTGAATGAAATAGTAAAGTGTATGAGAATCTTTTTACACCTTTTTTAACTGTTCTTATCTTTTTCTGCATGGGCTCAGCAGCGTAACAGCGAAATGGCAATGGAGCAACTTGATTTCAGCAACCCTGCCTCTCTGCGTTTAAACGTAAAAGAGTTTACAAACATCAGCACCGCCACTTTTAAAGCGCTGAAACAAAAAAAACCGCCACTTTTAATTGTTTCATAAACGATGTTTATAAAAATAACAGTGCCGGTTTCAAAAAAGTTCAATAAAGTTTTAAGCTGCTTTGCGTGGACAGGTGCTCATACCCACCAGTGTATAAAGCGGGCAAAAACTTACCAGGCTGGTAAGCACAAATACTCCGCCCAGCACAACTAATATAATACCCAATGTGCCTGTAACTGTTCCGCTGAAATACAAATAAGCAAATACAGCAGCGAGCAATACACGAATAATACGATCAGCAGTTCCCATGTTCTTTTTCATATATCGTTTTTTTAGGATTTAAAAAGAAATACCATCAGCCAAACGATGAGTATGCAAACAATACATACCAGTATCAGTTTTGCAGATGATTTCATATTCAAATCTAAAAAGCTATGAAAACATAAAGAGTGATATTAATCACAAGTTTAATTGATAAGCGTTGGTGGCGCAGGTGTGTTCTTTTATTCATACTGTTTAAATCCAATCCTGTTTCCTGGCGGCAGTGGTTTTTGCTGCTTCTCAATTAATTCTTTCAGCGCCATAAAAATATTTTCAATATCACGGCTGTTGCCTTTTACTTCTTTTTCAAACTTGGCCAGTTGTAATAAAATTTCCTTATGGGTTAATGCGTATTCCCTGAGTTTCGTAAACACACGGATGATGCGGATGTTTACTTCAATGGCAACATCACTGTTAAGAATACTTGACAACATGGCAACGCCCTGTTCTGTAAATGCATTGGGTAACTTTCTTCGTCCGCCCCAACTTGAAGTCGCAATTTGCGACTTCAAGTTTTCATACTCTTTGGGAGTAAGTGTAAACATGAAATCTTTAGGAAAACGATTCAGATTTCTTTTTACCTGTTCATTCAATCGTTTTGTTTCTACCCTGTACATTTCTGCAAGGTCTTCATCCAGCATCACTTTTTGGTTCCGTATCACATAAATACGGTTTAATATTTTCTGTTCTGCCACCAGCATTTGCAGATCCTTCTTTGCCATAGTAAAGTCCTTTGCATTAAAAATAATCTGAAACGGGCAATCATCCAATCATCTTTTCCATATAAACAACAGCATTCAACGGATTTTCATAATAGGCTGTTGTTTCAGCAAAACCATATTGTTTGTACAATGCAATAGCAGGCTGCAGTTTTTGCAATGTATCCAGTTTCATGGTTGTATAGCCAAGCTGTTCTGCATCTTTCAGCAATTGCTCCACCAATGCTTTTCCAATTTTATGTTTACGGAATTGCGGACGAACATATAAACGTTTCATTTCGCAAGAGCGTGAGATGCTGAGCGGAGTCGAAGCATCGGTGTCAGCATTGAGCGAAGTCGAAATGCGATCAGGCAATGGCATCAATGCAATACATCCCGCCACTTCATCATTCCATTTGGCCAAATACAAAACACCTTTGGGCGGTCCATACTTTTGCAACGGATTGGCAAGCTCTGCTTCAAAACTTTGAAAACACAAATCCTCATTCAGCTCTGTTTCATATTCACGAAACAGGGTGCGGATGGCATCCATCCAAATTCCTTCTTCTTTTATTAAAAGCAACTGCAACATTTTGTATAACTTACTCCGCAAACGTACAATCTTCACTCATCATGTTTACACGAATCCTCCTTCTCCTGTTATTACCATCATTTGTATTTGCACAGAAATACAAAAAAATTCATGCAGCAGCTTTTGTTGCAGATACACACAACGACATCCCTTCCTCAGCCATTGAAAAAAATGTGGCGTTTGATACCGATTTGAAAGGCAAAACACATTCTGATCTTAACCGTATGTTCACCGGTGGTGTGGATGCACAGATGTTTTCTATTTTTTGTGATGGCGAACAGAAAGATCCTTACAACTATGCCAACCGTGAAATTGACAGTGTATATGCATGGGTGCAACGCAATCCTTCAAAGATGATGATGGTATATAACCCAACAGATTTGCAAACCGCCACCCAACAAAAAAAATTGGCTGCATTGCTTGGTATGGAGGGCGGGCACATGATTGAGAACGATATCAACAAGTTAGATGCATTGTATAAACGTGGTGTGCGGTACATGACTATCACCTGGAATAATTCAACACCATGGGCTACGAGTGCAGCAGATGAAACCTCCCTAAATCCCTCCAAAGGAGGGACTTTAAACTCCGATGGGAAAAAAGGTCTTACAAGTTTTGGAGAGCAAGTTATTAAACGAATGAACGAGTTGGGGATGATGGTGGATGTAAGTCATGTGGGTGAACAAACATTTTGGGATATTGTAAAAGTTTCAACCAAACCCATCATTACATCGCATAGTTGTGTTTGGAATCTTTGCCCGCACAGAAGAAATTTAAAAGATGAACAGATAAAAGCCATTGCTAAAAGCGGCGGTGTAATCTTCCTCAACTTTTATGCAGGGTTTATTGACAGTACTTACGAAACCAAACGAAATGCATTTATGAAACAGCATCAAACAGAAATTGATGCGCTGGTGCAACAGGGCAAACAAAAAGATTATGCGTTGATGATGGTGAGCGAAAAATATAAAACTGAAATGAATGCGCTTCGTCCTTCACTTTCTGTTTTGCTCAATCATCTTGATTACATTGTTAAACTTGTTGGGGTTGACCATGTGGGCCTTGGCAGCGATTTTGATGGCATTGAAGCGCCTCCGCTTGAACTCAACGGCGTGGAAGATTACCCACTTATTACCAAAGCATTGCTGAAAAGAGGCTACAGTAAAAAAGATATTCAAAAAATTCTGGGTGGTAATTTTATAAGAGTGTTTGCTGCTAATCAATCACTGAGCAATCAATAGTCATTTGCAGGTAACAGGCCTTTTAACAAGCACAATTAAAAATGCAGGAACAATTAAAACGCAGCATTGGTGTATTCGGGCTTACCGCTGCTGTAATAAACATGACGATTGGCACAGGCATTTTTGTGTTGCCTGCACTTGCTGCAGAACATATGGGCACCGCAGCGCTGTTTGCTTTTTTGGTTTGCGGTTTTTTAATTTTTTTAATTGCATTATGCTTTGCTGAAACAGGCAGCAGGTTTTCAGTTAGCGGCGGCGCTTATACCTACATTGAATTTGCATTTGGCAACTATGCCGGCTTTTTAGCGAATGTTATTTTTGTTACAAGCTGTGTGCTGGCCGATGCTGCATCAGCCAGGGCTGTTGCAAAAACGCTCAGCTTTTTTTGGCCTGCATTAGATGCACCTGTATTTCGTTCACTCTTTTGTTTTTTATTATTTGCAACGCTGGCTTTTGTTAATATAAGAGGAGCCAAACAGGGAATGCGTTTTATTGTGATCACCACGGTTGCCAAACTCATTCCTTTGTTGCTGGTGGTGGTATTGGGTACAACACAAATGAACTGGAGTGCACTTACAGTTTCTGCGCATTTTGAACTGAACAATTTAGGCGCTGCCACACTGGTTTTATTTTTTGCCTTTATAGGTCTTGAAACAGCAGTTGCCAATGGCGGTGAATTTAAAAATCCTGCACGCACGGTACCATTGGGTTTGTTTTGGGGGTTGCTAATTGTATTGCTGCTGTACATGGCCATACAATTGATCACACAAGGTGTATTGGGCAACGAATTAATAAAGTATAAAGAAGCGCCCATCACCGCAGTGGCGCAAAAGCTTTTAGGTACTGCAGGGCTCACCATTACCGTTATTGGTACTGCTTTATCAATGATTGGCGGCATCAGCGGTGAAGTGCTGGGCATTCCACGCATCTTATATGCAGGTGCACGTGATGGGTTGATGCCTTCTTTTTTATTTAAAGTACATCCTTCTTTTGCAACGCCGTATTATGCGATACTTACTTATACATTGTGTTGTTTTATTTTATCAGTTACCGGCAGCATTCAGCAATTACTGGTATTAAGCAGCGCTTCCATATTGTTGATTTACCTGGGTGTGGTACTTTCTGTAATTAGATTTCGTTTGCAAAAACCAAAAACTGATACCGCATTTAGAATGCCGGGTGGTTTTACGATACCTGTTGTAGCATCCATCATCATACTATGGGTTTTATCCAACCTCAGCAAACAGGAATTGATTGGAGTTTTTATTACACTGGCGGCGCTTTCAGTAATATATGTGCTGATGCAAATGGTGAAAAAGAAACAAAATATTCTCACTAAGAAAATTGATAGTGAAGAAGGCAATACAATTCAATAACCATCGGTTTTTTAACGTGTTGTATTATAAAAAATTTCGAATTAAAGCACCAGAGGTGCGATATGTCAGTAGAAAAATAATTCTAAAATAATTTAGAGAGCCCCAGCGGGCAATGTCATTAAGTTAAGCGTCACCTCGACCGCAGGGAGAGGTCTCATAAATTTCGTACAGCTTGAATTTTATGAGATGTCTTCCCGCAAAAGCGGGACAAGCTGTTCCTCGACATGACGAAACGCTTAACTTAATGACATTGCCCAGCGGGGTGATACACGAACGTCTTTAAAAATATATCGCCCCTCTGGGGCTCTGTATAGGTTTCGTTCTTTTATTTTCTACTGACATTTCGCCCCTGCCCGTTCCGTTCAGGCGGGCTTACAGGGCTTTTATAAAGCAACACGTTTTTTTATAACACACCACGTTATTATTTAATATTCCCCCTCCACTCCTGCGGCGTAATACCAAACTCCTGTTTAAATACTCTTGCAAAATAACCGGGGTCGTTATAACCGCAATCCAATGCAATGGCAGCAATGCTTAAAGATGGATTGGCCAATAATTCTCTGGCTTTATTTAAACGAACAATTCTGATAAACTTATTGGGTGAGCAGCCGGTAAGCGCTTCTAATTTGCGGTGCAGTTGTGAGTGGCTCATAAAAATCATTTTGCATAACTGCTCCACACTAAATTCATAGTTGGTAAAATTGGCTTCTACCAGTTCTCTTACTTTTTTTACAAACTCATGTTCGGCGGGTTCTTCAATGATGGTTGTAATGGCATCATTGCTTACTGCTGTTTCAGCAGGAAGTGTAATGCCAATTTGTTTACTGTAATACTGCTGTAAATTTTTTCTGAGCTCTAATAACTTTTTAATTCGTACCAGCAGTTCTTCTTTGTGAAAAGGTTTTTCCAAATACACATCAGCGCCTTTTTCCAATCCTTCCAGTTTGCTCTGCATATCAGCTTTTGCAGTGAGCATAATGATGG
Organism: Chitinophagaceae bacterium; assembly: GCA_019747705.1. GTDB lineage: Bacteria > Bacteroidota > Bacteroidia > Chitinophagales > Chitinophagaceae > Lacibacter. The sequence goes on from JAIEQM010000150.1 coordinate 11,695, forward strand.
GAATATGACTGGTGCGTTCATCCTGCCGTAGTTTTTTGCACATTTCAAACCCGTCAATAAAAGGCATCATTACATCAGTAATAATTAAATCGGGAATTACTTCCACTGCAATTTCAAAACCTTCTTTACCATCTTTACCTACCGCCAGTTTGTATTGCGGCAAACAGCTTGCTGTATAAGCCACTACATCCACATTATCTTCCACCAGTAAAATTAAAGGTGTGGAAGGAGCCGTATGTTCATTGGAAATTACAACCGGTTCTTTTCTTACCGCAACAGGTATGACTGATTCTTTTACAAATGCAGTATCAGTGGCAGACTGTTCTTCCACATTTGCTTTTTGCAAAGGAAGGGTAATGGTAAATTCTGTTCCTTTTGTGGCGCCCACTGCCGGGCTTTTTACAGTGATGATTCCGTTCATAAGTTTTACCAGCTCTTTGGTAAGCGCCAATCCAATACCGGTACCTTCTGCTTTGCGTGTATGACTGTTATCTAATTGATAAAAACGGTCGAAGATATGCTGCACCTGGTTTTCAGGAATACCAATGCCGGTATCCTTTACTTTTAAAATCATTTGTATGGTATCCGCATCTGTTGTTTCTTCCTGCGAAATACTTACATACACGTTACCGTGTGCAGGAGTAAACTTTAATGCATTGGATAAAAGATTGGTAATAATCTGCCGCAGCTTTTCTGCATCATAAGCCACGGTTAACTCATCTGCATCAGATAAAAAGTGAAATTGTTTTTGCTGGCTGGCTGCCAATGACTGAAATGATTCTACGATATAGCGTAAAAAATTAATCACATCGCCATTTACCAAATGCAAAGTCATCTTTCCATCTTCCAGTTTTGATAAATCCAGCATTTCATTTACCAGGTTGAGCAAATGATTGCCGTTACGAACAATCATATCCATGCCTGCATCCAAATGTTCAGATGGTTTTGCTTTTACCTGTTGCGCCATTCCTAAAATAACGGTAAGCGGTGTGCGGAACTCATGCGTGATGTTGGCATAGAGTTGTGTTTTAACCGTATCTAATTCTTTAATACGTTTTGCTTCCTGCTGTTCATAATGCAATTGATTTTGCAGTTTTGCTTTGTTGATTCTGAATAAAAAATACGTTCTTACTCCAAATCCAATGAGCAATGCATATAAAAGATAAGCCCACCAGGTGCGCCACCACGGAGGGTTCACGGTAATTTTTAATTCAGTAATTGCAGGGCTCCACATGCCCTGGCTGTTACTGCCCTGCACTTTAAACGTATAACTGCCGGGAGGCAAATGCAAATAAGTGGCGGTGCGTCTTGTGCCGCTCTCTACCCATTCCTTGTCAACACCCACCAATTGGTAACGGTATTTATTTTGTGCAGGTGCGGTAAAATCAAGCGATGAAAATTCAAGCGTTAAAATATCCTGCAAATAGTTGAGTGTAATAGAGGGTGTTTGTTCAATTGAGCTTTTTAGTACCCCTGTTTTATCATTGGGCAGCGCCGGTAAATTGCCCACCAAAATGTTTGTAATAAAAACCTGTGGCTTATAATTCTTCGCTAATATTTCTTTGGGGTTAAAAATATTTAAACCGTTTACACCGCCAAATGCCAAATTACCATTGGGCATTTTTTTATAAGCGTTGGTATTAAATTCATCATCCTGCAAACCATCTTCTTTTGAAAAATTTCTGAAAGCCCAGCTTTCTTTATTTCCGGTTTTTGAATTGGACAAACAAAAAATGCCCCTGTTGGTACTACCCCATATATTGCCGGCATCATCTGTAAGTATGCCATACACCACATTATCGGGCAAACCATCTTTTACAGTAAGATGAAAAAAATTACCTGAAGATTTTTCTAACCGGTTTAATCCTCCGCCTTTCGTGCATATCCATAAATAATTGGAATTGGAAGGGTCATCCAGAAAACAGGAAACATGATTGTAGTTGAGCGAATTTGGATTGCTGTTATTGTAATACCATTTTATTTGTGGTTCAGCACCGGGTGTTTTGGCTAACTGCACATTGGCAAAACCATCTACAGTACCAATCCAGTACGTTCCGTTTTTATCTTCGTACAACGAAGTAATGATTGCAAACTCTGCTAATTTTTTTGCAGCATTGGTATTTATATTGAACGTAGTTATTTTTTCCGTAACAACATTCAGCAATGTAATATTGCCGCCCAAACCCGGAAACCAAATCTGCTGTTTGCTATCTTCCATAATGGGTTGTTTGGAACCCATTCCCTGGTAATTGTTTATAGCTGGATAAGGCGTTAGCTTTTTCGTTACAGGGTTGTATTTAAAATATCCTTTGTTATCACTTTTAAACCAATAGTCGCCGGTACTTGCAATAATAAAATTATCAATTTGTGTTACCTGTGGCAGGTTTTCAAAAGCACGTTCCTGAATTATTTTATTTGTACTCCGCTTCCACGTATAACCTACATCGCCTATAAAAAAATCATCATCAGTAACAGGAATTATGTTGTAAGTGCTAAACCCAAAAAGCTGCGTGTTAAATCTCTCATTATCTATATTATACTTTCTTAATCCATACCCCACTGTACCGCACCATATTAAACCGGATTTATCAAATACAAACGGGTAGATAATTCGTTTGTCAGGCAGCTTTAAGCCCCATTGAATTTTTTTGTCTGCCCCCCATGCACTTACATCATAAAAGGATGTTTCCCGGTGGTGTTTATCCCATAAACTGCTATTGGGTCTGAATAAAATATTGCCTTCAGGTTTTTTAAGTGTGTCAAACAGCGGTGTTACTTCGTTTCCATTATACAGGTAAAGATTACCATTGATTAAAATATCTTCTCCATGTACTAAATATCCGTTGTTTAATAATTGAGCGCCGGGCAAAAGTGTAAAACTATTTTTTGCTGCATCAAATTTATACACCGTACCATCCATACCGCCAATCCAAATCGTTTTACTTTTATCAATACCAATGCCATATACATTTGTATTGTTCGGCATTGCAATTACAGTAATAACCGGGGATGTGTTTTTATCTAAAAAATTATCCTTTAGCGCTACAATATTTATTTTACCATCATCAGCAGCAATGAGCATTCTGCCATCCGGTAATTCTTCCATCAATTTTATAACATTGCCCGAGAGGCCATTGGGATTGGCAGCGCTTTGTTTGATTCTTAAAAAATCGCCGCTTTTTTTATCGTAAATGTTGAGCCCTTCGTTTTCGGTACCTGCCCAAATTCTTCCTTTATTGTCTTCAAACAATTTATTGATGCTGTTACTGCTTAAACTCCGGGTATTAGCCGGGTCGTTGGTAAATACTTTAAACGTATAACCATCATACCGGTTAAGCCCGTCTTTGGTGCCCACCCAAATAAACCCTTCTTTATCCTGCAAAATATCATACACCATGCCCTGCGATAATCCCTGGGCAATGGAAATGCTTTCGTATGTTTTTTGATTTTGGGCAAATGCGGTGAAACCCATTACAAGAAACAGGAATACCGGCAACAGCTTACTATGTTTACGAGGGTTGAACACGTTGCTATAAAGATAATGTTAAGCACATTTTGCAGATGAATTACTTGGAACAAACCCGCAGGCAGTTTTGAAAAATGATGAATTTATCCTGATACTGCACAATTTGTCCTGATGATTGCTGAGAATCTGAAGGGGAAAGACGGATTTGTACTCACAAAAAACGGATGCTGTGATGACCTTTATGGAGTGTTACAAACAGAAACACATTCTTTCTTAAATCAAAAACAAAACAGTATGAAACAGAAAATTCTTACAAGGCTCAGCTCCTTTCTTCTTTTAATGATGCTTTTGCCATTTGCCGGTATGGCGCAGGTCAAAAATGTAGTTTCCACACACAGGGTGTTCCCAAAAATTGACAAGGTGATGGAGTTTGAAAAAGCCCTTGCGGCCCACGCCCAAAAATATCATACCGGTGATAATTACTGGCGTGTGTTTACCATTCAATCAGGACCTGATATAGGCGGCTATCATATTACTGAAGGCCCCAAAAGCTGGGAGAGTGAAGATGCAAGAGGCGATATTAACCCCGAACACCAGGCAGACTGGAATAAAAATGTAGCCATTTATTTAACTGACAGGCAGAGCGGCGGATACTCCGTTTACCAGGATTCTTTAAGCACTGTTGCTGTTGGAGACTACAGTGATAAAATACAAATAGCCCATGTATATCCTAAATTAGGAAAGGAAGGTGACGTGTGGAATATTATTAAAAGGCTGAAAAAATATTGGATAGCAAATGGTGTAACGGTTGCTGTTTACACATCCAATGGCTCAGGACCAGGACAGTATGCAATCGTAACAAGATACAAGCAAGGGTTGAAAGAAAAAGCAGACGGGTTTCGCAAGCCATTTAAAGAAGTATATGAATCAGTAAATGGCGAAGGTTCCTATGCACAGTATCTGAAAGATGCTGAGTACGTTCAGGAAAACTGGAGCGAACTGCTTTTCTTCCGTAAAGAGTTAAGTTCAAAATAACCTTTTCTCATGCTGATAGATAAACAACCTCATCATAATTTAAAAATTGGTGGGGTTTGTTTTCACTTTCATGAAAAGATAATTAACCTTTTCATATATGAAAGAAGAATGAATCACTGAAACATATTTTTAATTGATGAAAATGCGAAGCATTTTTCCTCTGCGGTCTCTGCTTCTCTGCGTGCAAAAAAATCTCACGCCCGTCCGAACGATTCATCCGGGCGGGCAGAGGTTATGAGAACGCAGAGAAGAATAAACCTTCGGTTTCATTCTTCGGAAAATATCAACCGCTTAATCATTCGCACAACAAACCACCACAAAAAATTAATCACCTCAATTTTAAACCTAAATACAAATTTGTATGAAACAGATAATGAAATTTTTTGCATTCAGTTCAGCAGTCTTCTTCATCAGCTTATCTGCCATTGCCCAAAATCCTTTTGGCGAAGTAAGTTTTGTAAAAGTAAAACCCGGTATGAACGAGAGTTTCTTAATTGACATGAAGACATCAAAGAGAATAAACAACGGGCTTAAAGCAAACAAAACCATTAACTCCTGGCAACTGTACCGCAGGGTATATCCCCGTGGCAGCGAAATGGAGTTTGATTATGCAACACTGCAGGTATTCCCCAGCGGTAAAGAAATAGAATCACGTAAAGACTGGGTTCCATGGAATGGTGTGGTGAAAGAACTCAGCGCCAAAGAAACGATTGATTATTTTACTTCATTAGGCAATGTTCGTACGGTGGTGCAAACTGAACTTTATGACTTTAAATTAGGTATAGGCGCCGCAGGTAAACCGGGCGACTTTGTACAACTAAACCTCATAAATGCCAACCCCGGAAGCAATGACGCAGTTGAGAAAATGTGGGAGTCTTTAAAACCCGTTATTGAAGAATGCATCAAAACAGGAAAATTAAAAGGATACAATGTTTGGAAACGCACCTATGTTACGAACCAGGGTTACGCAAATGATTATACCGTTAGCTTTAGTTTTTCATCATTGGAGCAGGCGCTGTCATGGGCCAGTGGTAAAACGGGCATGGCAGAAGAATACAAAAAAATATATCCAAAGGAAGACTTCGCTGCTTTCGGTCCCAAGCTTAACAGCCTCAGAGTAGTAGTAGCGCAGGAACTTTGGGAGCTGGTGGATGTTACTGATTAATATACCCATTCTCCATGTTGACAGATAAACAACCTCATCATTAATGAAAAAACTTGGTGGGGTTTGTTTTGAAATTCATTTGAGGAAGTTAGAAAGAGAGATGGTATTTTCTGGCGCAGGTCTCTGACCTGATGCCATGTGTTACTTGTTTTTAAAATACAGTTACAATGAGAATAGAAGGTAAGTAACGAGAAGGCACAAGTCAGAGACTTGCGCCAGTGGGAGAAAGAGAGATGGTTCCTGAGACAAGAACCACGGCTCAGGCAATAATTAAAAAAAAATAAGAAAATGATAAACGAAAACAATGTTCAAATAATTGAAAATCTCTACGCAGCCTTTGCCGTGGGCGATATGCCAACAGTACTTGCAGGGTTAGATGAAAAAGTGGTTTGGAACGAAGCAGAAAGCAATGTATATGCGGATGGAAATCCGTATGTCGGTCCACAAGCCGTTTTAAATGGTGTTTTTGCCCGTATTGGTGCCGATTATGCGTATTTTAATTTGGTTAAAATTGAGTTGCATGAAATGTACAACAATCACGTGCTTGCCACTTTACGCTATCAAGCCAAATTAAAGAATAATGGTGCAACGTATGATGCCCAGGTAGCTCATTTTTGGACACTTAAAAACGGAAAAGCTATTGCTTTTCAGCAATACTTAGATACTAAGAAAGTAGCTGATGCAATAGCAAAATAATTATAAAAACAAAATGCCGGGCAGCCAAAAACCGACCGGCGTAGGCAAAACTAAAATCAAATCAAAATGAAAAAAATTGTTGCTCTATTTAATGTTGTTGGCTATACGCCTGAACAATATAACGAAGTAATCAAAGAACTGGACGCTTTAGGAAAACTGAAACAACCTGCTTACATCAATCGTGTAGTGGCTCAACAAACGGATGGTTTGTTAATCATAGATGTATGGGAATCGGAAGAAGCATTAAATGAATTTGCTGAAACGCTTGTACCCATTCTTATAAAGCACGGGGTTACGCCGGCACAACCTACTTTGCTTCCACTACTCGATATTACTGCGTAAGTGTTACTTTCTGGCGCAGGTCTCTGACCTGATGCCATGTGTTACTTGTTTTTAAAATACAATCAAATTTGAGAATACAAGGTAAGTAACGTGAAGGCACAAGTCAGAGACTTGCGCCAGCGGGCTTAAAAACTAAGTAAATGAAACGAATTTTATTCTCCAGCTCTGCGAAGTCTCCAGACTTCGCAGTTTTAAACAAACAGTTTTCAAACTGTTTCATTCTTATCCAGTCAGAGACAGGATACATACAGCTTCAAAGTCTGGAGACTTTGAAGAGCGTTTTTTATTAATGAACCAAAAAAAAATAATGATGGCACAAACAAACAACCTTCAGCTTTTACAAAAACCTAAATCAATTGTAACGCTTGCAATAGTGCTGTTCCTTTTTTTATTTGCCGGAAGATTTATTGTAAAAGATGCCTTGCCTTATTTTGGTTTGGATAAAGAAACATTTGGGTGGTATTGGGATTATAAGTGGCCGCTTATCGGGCATATTTCAGGTGGTCTTATTGCTTTGGCAATGGGGCCCTTTCAATTTTCAAAAACATTCAGAAACAAATTTATTAGTGCCCACCGGTGGATGGGGCGCATTTATTTAACTGCCATTCTGATTGGCACCATCAGCGCAACTTATTTAGCATGGACAAGTGCATTAAGAGTTAATTTCTCTTGGGCTTTTGGGTTGCAAGGCTTGGCTTTTGCATGGATTACAACAGCAACGATGGCTTATGTTTCTGTAATGAGAAAACGAATCGCTCAGCATAAAGAATGGATGATACGAAGCTATGTGATAACGTTTGCTTTTGTAAGCTTCCGCTGGTTCAATGAATTAACGGTTGCAAAAACGTTGATGCCGCAATTTGCAGAAAGAGGCCCAACCATCATTTGGCTATCCTGGACTATACCTTTATTAATAACAGAAATTGTATTAAGCTGGAAGAAGAAATAAAACACGGGAAAGCCGAAACCCGATTTAAGCAGGCAAGATTAAATTACAAATTATGAAATCAGTATTAATTACAGGAACAAGTAAAGGTATTGGCTTTGAAACTGTCCTCACATTTGCCCGTGGAGGTTATAAAGTTTTCGCAACTATGAGAAATCCTGAAGCTGCGGCATCTTTAAAAAAACATATCTCCGATGAATCTTTGTCAGTAATAATTTATAAGATGGATGTTGATTCAGATGAATCAGTTAAACATTGCATTGAAACAATTTTTAAAGAGCATGGCACAATTGACGTATTGGTAAACAATGCTGGCATAGAACGTCATGGTTCAGTTGAAGAATTACCAATGGCTGATTTTAAAGCAATCATGGAGACCAATTATTTTGGTGTCATCAGGTGTATTCAGGCAGTGCTGCCTCAAATGAGAGAAAATAAAAAAGGCTGTATTATTAACGTTGGCTCAGTTGCAGGTAAAATTTCGAATACACCTTTAAGTGCTTATAGTGCAAGCAAGTTTGCCCTGGAAGCACTAACTGAATCGCTGGCCCAGGAAGTGAAACCATTTAACATTCGGGTTTCCTTAATGCAACCAGGAATAATTGATACAAAAATGGCTCAGGATATTAGTGTTGACAGCAACTCAAAATATCCGCAAGTACTTCGGTTTGGGGCTTTATTTGAAGAATCGCTTAAACAACCAACGCCTCCTTCATTTGTAGCTGATGCAATTTTTGAAATCGCAAAAGGTGACACATGGCAATTAAAACATCCTGTAGGCCCATCAGCACTTCCATTTTTAGGATGGCGGGCATCTATGACAGATGAACAATGGGTTGACTGGAATGCCCAAACTGATGAAGAATGGTACAATGCTGTTGAAACTACTTTTGGGATGAACGTAAGGAGGGGAAAATAGCGATACTAAACAGCTCTGCGAAGTCTCCAGACTTTGCAGTTTTAAACAAACAGTTTCCGAACTGTTTCATTTGTAATCATGTGTTACCCATGTGTTACTTGTTTTTAAAATACAGTTACAATGAGAATAGAAGGTAAGTAACGAGAAGGCACAAGTCAGAGACTTGCGCCAGCGGGGGATGCAATAGCAAAATAGTTATAAAAAACAAAAAACGGGTCAGCCAAAAATTAGCTCTGCGAAGTCTCCAGACTTCGCAGTTTATAAACAAACAGTTTCCAAACTGTTTCATTCTTATCCTGTCAGAGACAGGATGCGTAGAACTTCAAAGTCCGGAGACTTTGAAGAGCGGAGTTGTATTAAGCTATAAGAAGAAGTAAAAACAGAGGAAACGAATTACAGTAACAGAACTGCATCAACCAAAAAAACAATGACAAATAATTTATAATTACAAGAATACTCCTCAACTTGTTTTATGATGAAACTATTTTATTTCCTGCTTCTTCTGCCTTTTTATGCTGTCTCGCAAAATAACAGCACCGGTTCAGAAATAGCCAACACATTTATTAACTCATTAGATAGTGTACAAAAGCGTAAAACAGTTTTTTCGTTTGATGAAATGTCACGCTATGATTGGCATTATGTTCCTGCTTCTTCAATTGTCCGGCAAGGAATTGCTGTAAGAGAATTAGACAGTGTTCAAAAACAAACTATTTACAAATTGCTCAAGACTTATTTAAGCAGTAATGGTTATACAAAGGCGCAGGATATTATGAATACCGAGTATTTATTAAAAGAACTTGAGCCGAATAGTAAAGGCCGTATCCCTGAAAATTATTTTGTAGCCTTCTATGGCAATCCGGGGAAAGACAAAACATGGGGCTGGAAGTTTAGCGGGCATCATCTTGCACTTAATTATACCATTGTAAATAATCAATTGGCTTTTGCTCCCTTCTTTTTTGGAGTTTATCCTGCTGTAAGAACAAATGGTGAAGGCAAAGAAAAAAACTTATTTAAGGAAGAAGAAGAACTTGGATTTAAACTGGTAAACGCATTAACACAGGAACAAAAGTTGAAAGCCATATTCAGGCTTGAAGCATTTGCAGATATCGTAACAAAAACTTCACCAAAGGTTGTGCCTTTTGACACAGCGGGTATCATGGCAAAAGACCTCACCCTTGAACAAAAGCATGTTTTAAATCAACTGATAATAACTTATCTCTCCCGCATGCCAACAAAGATTGCTCAACTCAGGATGAAAAGAATTATATCAGAAGATTTTAATGAAATAAAGTTTGGATGGGCAGGCAGCACAAAGCCCGGAGAACCGCATTACTACAGAATACAGGGCAAAACGTTTTTAATTGAGCTGGACAATTCGCAGAATAATGCCAATCATGTACATACAGTATGGCGTGATTTTGATGGTGATTATGGAATGGACCTCATTAAAGAACACTATAAAAACAGCAGCCATCATCATAAATAAACCGGGCGGCACTCTGGCTAACTCGCTTCTCTTCGAGTTCTTTCTGGCTTCTTTCTGGCGCAGGTCTCTGACCTGATGCCATGTGTTACTTGTTTTTAAAATACAGTTACAATGAGAATAGAAGGTAAGTAACGAGAAGGCACAAGTCAGAGACTTGCGCCAGCGGGGGGATTTGAAGAGCTGATTGTGTCGGCACTGCCGACACAATTTCAGAATCAGGGTAAGCATTGAATTGTGTATCTAAATTCATTTAAAAAATTTCAATTTACAAAATATCAATCGGTCCTTCAAAGTCTTCGATGTTTCAAAAAACAGTTTCATTTATGATTGAGCAAAAAAGTACAACTTCAACAAATGCAGATCTGCTCAACAAGCACGTTCCGTTTACAAAACGTTACAGCAACTATATCCTGTTTCTTCTTACCGTTGTTTATGTTTTTAATTTTATTGACAGGCAGATACTCGTCATCCTTCAGGAATCAATCAAAAAAGAATTGGGTCTTTCTGATACGCAACTGGGTCTGATGTCGGGCTTCACCTTTGCCATTTTTTATGTTTCATTCGGCATACCCATTGCACGGCTTGCAGATAAGGGCAGCCGGAAAAATATCATCACCTTTTCTTTAATACTATGGAGCGGCATGACGGCGCTCTCCGGCAGGGCACAAAATTTTGTGCAGTTGTTACTGGCACGTATAGGTGTGGGCATTGGTGAAGCAGGAGGAAGCCCGCCTGCACATTCCATCATTTCAGACCTCTATCCTCCTGAGAAAAGAGCAACTGCCATGGCCATTTATTCAACAGGAATATCCATCGGTGTTTTGTTCGGCTTTCTTGTTGGCGGATGGATGGACCGGCATTTTGGATGGCGTGCTGCGTTTTATATGGTGGGCATTCCGGGTATTGTTGTTGGGTTGATTCTGTATTTCACTGTAAAAGAACCCTTACGTGGTATCTCCGAAAATAAAACAGGGTTAGATGTAAGTCATTCATTAAAAGAAGTGCTGCTAACACTTTGGAAAAGTAAATCGTTTCGTTACCTGGCTCTGGGCTCCGGTATGACGGCTTATACACTCTATACAATGTCTTCCTGGATGCCTTCCTTTTTAGCACGGTTACATTTTTTAAAAAGTGATGAAATCGGTTACTGGCTTTCGTTAGGTTTTGGTGTTGGTGGAGGTCTTGGCTTTTTTTTGGGCGGCTACTTAACTGATAAATGGAGCAAGAAGGATAAGCGCTGGTATCTTTGGTTGCCTGCAGCCACTTTATTGTTAGCCATTCCTTTTTTTCTAACAACCATTTTTGTAAGCGATACCAAAGTGATTGTGCTGTTAATCGGCATACCTTCTTTTTTAGGTTCGTTTTATTTAGCGCCCTGTATTGCACTTACACATGGTCTTTCAGGATTAAGGATGCGTTCCATTGCATCAGCCATTTTGTTTTTTGTGCTGAATATCATCGGTCTTGGTTGCGGCCCGCTTTTTACAGGGATGGTGAGTGATTATTTAAAACCATCGATGGGTGCTGAATCCTTAAGGTGGGCACTGAGTACTACAGTAATTTCAAATGTTCTTGCAGCAGCGCTGTTTTTTTTAGCTGCCAAAACAATACGGGAAGATTTAAAAAAAGCATGGATTTAAAGTGTTGTGCTATTAAGAAATAACATTTTGTTTTATAAAAGCCCTGTAAGCCCGCCTGAACGGAACGGGCAGGGGCGAAATGTCAGTAGGAAATAACGGAAGAAACCTAATTCAGAGCCCCATCGGGAAATGTCATTAAGTTAAGCGTCACTTCGCAGGGAGAGGTCTCATAAATTTCTTAATGAACGAATTTTATGAGATGTCTTCCCGCAAAAGCGGGACAAGCTGTTCCTCGACATGACGAAACGCTTAACTTAATGACATTGCCCATCGGGGCGAAACATAAACGATTTTATAAACATGTCGCCCCGATGAGGCTCTAATTATCTTGAAATGATTTTTTCTACTGACATAACGCACCTCTGGCGCTGTAAAACAAAAACTTTTAATAGCATAACAGGTATAGATTTAAGTAAGATGTATTTCCTATTCATAACTCAAAACCCACATTATGAACACAAATGAATTTGTAAAGGAACTGAATAATAAATATTTCAACGGAGAATTATCGCCGCAATTCCAGGAGAAGTTGCAGCAACTACCAATGAACCGGCCCGATGTTTTTGCATTTGTGCAAAGAATGTTTTCATACATGCACAGCAGCGGCATGTCTGCAAAAGATTTAACGCTTATGCAGGCAGATATACTGGGCACTTTGCTTGCACGCATTTTGCCCGGTGCATGGGAAGAAAGAGTTCCGCCCATTACCGTGCAGGGAAGACATGCTGTGATTGACGAATATGTAAAAAAAAATCATTGGCTTAGCGCTGCAGGAAAGTCGATGCTGGATATTGGTTGCGGGTTTCCGCCATTCACCACTATTGAAACAGCCAATGCACTTGATAACTGGAATATTACCGGTGCCGATCCTTCATTACCCGTTTATCTGGTGTATGATGCAGAAGGAAACTATGCAACCTTTGATGAAAATAAAACGGTTGTTTATTTTCAACCGGCCATGCCTTCTATTGAAAGCTGGAATCAACTATTAAGTAATGCAACGGCCACCAAAAAACATTTTCAAAATTTACTGGATGAATTGCTGACACATCCTGCCAAAGAAGGTTTTCCAAGACTGGAGCTCAACCCCATCAAACAATATGAAACAGACAAACTAAATTTTATACAGGGAGGCATAGGCGAAATTGATATTGCACCGCAGGATGTAATCCGCTGCTTTAATGTTCTTTATTATTTTAAAAACAGTTTCCAGGAAAATGCATTACAATGGTTTGCCCAAAAAACAAATGAAGGCGGTATTGTTATTACCGGTGGCGATTGGGCCGTGTCAACAGAATGCTATTACCATGTTTATAAAAAAGAGAATACACAACTCGTAAAAAAAGAATTTGCATTTGGTTTGGATTGTCTTTGTCCGTTTGGTATTGTGAGCTGGTATTGCCTGCATGAAGATGACCCGCAAAAAGCGGAGCTGGTGAAATACACCGGCATCATCCGTAAAGACAAATCATTTATGGATGCATTTTATACGTTTCATGATGCACAAAGAGCAACCTATAAACTTTGTGCAAGAGACAGCGATGGCTACTATGGAGCTGCCGACCCTGCACTGCAACCGCAGGAGTTATGGATGCTGGCAGCACAAACACTTACAGAGCTGAATGAAGCGGGCTATCATCAAAAAGCGGCTGATGTACTAAGCCGTGCAGGGTTTAAAACAAGAATCAATGAAGTGGGGCATATTGCCGTGGAATATTAAATTGTTTTTTTTATACTCTTTCATACACAGAATACATGCAACCTGAAAGTGAAGAGACTTTATTACAAATGATAATTTCATTGTCATTTTCTCTGCGTGAGATATTTTTTGCACACAGAGAGGCAGAGTTTGCAGAGGAATAAATGCTTCGCATTTGTATTATATAAATATCAAATTGGTATAACATCATCTAAAACAAAAAAATAAAATGAAAAGTAAAATTAAATTGATGGCGGCTGCTCAATTCCTGTTGTTGGCCTTGGCTTTTTTACTGCTGCCTTGTTTTGCAAGCTCACAAACTAAAACAGCAGCAAAGTCAAAAGACACTTTGAATATAGGCTTTGTGCTATATACAAAGAGTAATACCCCGGGAACATTATTCGCCAGATGGAATTATGCTAATATTTGGAGTGGACCAGGCATAGCAACTGGTGGACCAAAGGAAGGCTTTGAGGGAAATTATCATGTAAGATATTTTTATGAAAATGGAGATTTCTCTGACGAGTATGACCTTACTATTGAGAAAACGGGGGGCTTTTACAATGTTTCATGGATTGTTAAAGGCAAAGTACTTGCAAAAGGTGTTGGAATGGAAGTTGAAAATGGCTTAGCAGTGGGTTGGCGACGTGTAAAAGATTGATTTTTTAATTACGCTGCATTTTTAATTTTTAAAATCTTCAACATGAGAAAATTTATTTTAACCCTTGCCTGTTTTCAATTTGTATTGATTGTAACAAATGCACAAACAACAAAACCCGCCAAAGGAATTGTTGGCACCTGGCGATTGGTGGAGTTCTCCGATTTTGATTCCGTTACTCAAACATGGATACACCGTTACGGAAAAAATCCCAAAGGTTATTTTATTTACACTGCTTCCGGTTATTTAAGTATTAATGTTTCTAATGAACAGCCCCTCAAACTAACAGAGGAAGAAGCTAAAAAATTCAATGTCAATTTTTATGATTTCTTCAGCACCAAAGCGTTTGCCTACTTTGGAACTTATACGTTTGAACCTGGTAAAGGAAGAGTAATTCATCATGTTAAGGGCGGTTCTGTATTATGGTATAATGATACGGAACAACCCAGGCAAATACAACTGAAAGGCGATACTGCAATTATAGGTGATAATATAAGAACCCGAAGAGTGCTGGTGCGGGTGGATTAAATCTTAAATTCCTTCTATTTACGATGCAAACAGCAATTACCAAAACAAGAATTGAATCGCTTGACCTTTTAAAAGGTTTAGTAATAGTTATCATGGCCATTGACCATGTGAGAGATTATTTTCATTATTCCTCTTATTTTTTTGATCCAACGGATCCGATACAAACCAATGTCCCGCTTTTTTTAACAAGGTTTATTACTAATTTTTGTGCCCCTGCATTTAGTTTTCTGGCAGGCGTTTCAGCTTTTATAGTTGGTAAAAGAAAAACTAAAAATGAGTTATCCATTTTCTTATTGAAACGTGGGCTTTGGCTGGTGTTTGTAGAACTGGTGATTATGACTTTTGGCTGGTGTTTTGACCCGGGTTACAGAACGGTACCCTTCGGGGTTATATGGATATTGGGCATCAGCATGATTTTTTTGGCCGGGCTGATTCATTTACCTAAAAATGCCGTACTCATCTTTAGTTGTTTGTTGATTTTTGGGCATAACCTGCTGGATGTTTTTCATTTTGATAATGCGCTCTGGATATTCCTGCATGAACGCAAAATATTTTTAGAAACTACCAATCATATATTCAGAGTTGGCTATCCAATCATACCCTGGATTGCTGTAATGTCACTTGGCTATTACTTTGGTTTATTTTATGATAGAAACTATGACCCTTCAAAACGAAGGAAGATTTTTAACAGCATTGGTATTAGTGCAGTCATTCTTTTCCTGTTACTGAGAGGAATGAATATTTACGGAAATTTATTGCCCTGGAAAAATTATGGCAATCTAACACAAACCTTATTTTCATTTTTTAATCTCACTAAATACCCACCTTCACTTGACTTCTTATTGATAACATTGGGGGGTGCTTTTTTATTTTTAGCAAATGCTGAAAAATTAAAAGGCAGCGTTGTAAACTTCTTTTGTGTATTTGGCAGAGTGCCTTTTTTCTTTTACATCATTCATATTTATTTCATTCATTTTTTAGCGCTTATTACTGCAGAATTTACAGGATTTGGCCGGGAAAAAATGATTTTACCTTCACTGCCATTCAGAGTAGAAGCATTGAAAGGGTTTGGGTTTAATCTCTTTATCGTTTATCTCATTTGGGTTTTCGTTATTGCGTTGCTTTATCCATTGTGCAAAAAATTTGACCACTATAAACAAGCCCATAAAGAAAAATGGTGGTTGAGTTATTTATAAACAATTAATTATAATGACTACATTGACAAAAACAAGAATCGAATCCATTGACATCTTACGAGGTGTGGTAATGGTTATTATGGCATTGGACCATGTGAGAGATTATTTTCATTATGGCTCATTTTTTATTGACCCTACAAATTTGGAAACTACAACACCTTTACTATTTTTTACCCGTTTTTTTACACATTTTTGTGCGCCGGTTTTTGTGTTTTTATCGGGCACATCCGCCTTTTTGTATGGAGCTAATAAATCGAAACCACAACTTTTTAAATTTCTTTTTACCCGGGGTATTTGGCTCATTTTTCTTGAAATAGTAGTGAATACTTTTATATGGACTTTTGATGTTAACTACAGCTTGCAACTTTTTCAAGTAATTTTTGCAATAGGATTTAGTATGGTATGTTTATCGTTTCTAATCTTCCTGCCAAAAAAAGTGATTTTGATTATAGGAATTCTTTTGGTTGCTGGGCATAATTCTTTGGATGGTACCGTCATGCAAGGACAAGGTGTATCATCTATTATTTGGTACTTTTTGCACCAGGAAAAGGCCTTAGCTTATGGTTCAAATTATATAGTTTTTTTGCATTATCCACTTATTCCATGGATTGGCTTAATGGCATTGGGCTATTTGTTTGGCGCCTTTTATCAAAAAGATTTTGATGCTGCTGTCAGAAAAAAATGGTTGTTGAGCTTGGGTGCAGGTTCTATTGTTTTATTTTTCATTTTAAGGGGCTTGAATGTGTATGGCGATTTAGTGCAGTGGACTGTTCAAGATACTACCACAAAAACCATTCTGTCATTTTTTAAAGTAACAAAATATCCACCTTCGCTATTATTTATTTGCATTACACTTGGTCCTGCCATGTTGTTTTTATATGCTTGTGAAAATACAAAAAACAGGATAACCAATTTCTTTTTGGTCTTTGGAAGAGTGCCGTTATTCTATTACTTCCTGCACATGATATTCATTCACATTTTCGCCATTGTAGGCATTTTAATTTTTGGTGGCAATTGGCAGGATATGATTATAACAGCTAAAGGTTTTATGGGTGAAACGCTCAAAACGTATGGCTACTCACTTTTTGTAGTGTATTTGGTTTGGATTGGTGTTGTATTATTGCTTTATCCATTTTGTAAAAAATATATGCTCTATAAAGCCAGTCACAAAGAAAAATGGTGGCTCAGTTATTTATAAATCAAAAAATAAAATCATCAACTCATGAACAAAATCAATGCATTTATTACAGCAACCTGCTTTGCTGCTTTTGTTTTTACTGCATGCAACACTGCAGAGCAACCTAAAACCGAAAAAGAAATCAAAACTGAAACCCCGGAGTATTTTTTATTACGTCCCGAAGTAGAGAAGGCTTATGGTTACAGCCATGCTGTAAAAATTGGCAACGATATAAAAATTTCAGGCGCTGTAAGTATGGATGATAAAGGCAACTTAACAGCACCTGGTAATTTGGAGCAGCAAATGAAAAACTGCTATGCTGATTTGGAAAAAATTCTAAAGCACTACGGTTGCACATTTGATGATGTAATTGTGGAGAATGTATTTACCACCCATATGCAGGAGTTCATCAAAGTATCGGGTTACCGTAACAGTATTTACAAAAAACAATTCCCCACAGGTACCTGGCTGGAAGTAAAAGGGCTTGCGCTGGTGGGACAGTTGATTGAAATTGATATGGAAGTGCATAAAGCAAAATAAATGGATGAATCTGAACTGGCTTCTCAATGTCAGAAGACTTTGAAGAGTGCGGATGTGATCTGCCCCAAATATGGGACAATTGAAAACAATCCCTGTCATGTATAGCATTTATACACGAGACAGTTCTCATGTATAAATTATCCAGCTATATTTATATGGCAATTACTTTGTATGAAAGAGATGAAAATGTTAACTGCTGAACTATCTTCAATCATTTTGCAGTAAACCGGTTTATGAAAGTACATGGAGCTACGGCTCTGCCAACTTACTATTTAGTAACTTACCATTTAGTAACTTACCATTTGGTAAGCTGAAATAAAATTGATTACTTTTACACAGGCTGCAAAACAAAACTGCAGGTATCAATCATGGAAACCCCTTTTTTATTTGGCAAAACAGTAAGTGAAGAAGCATTTACCAACCGCACAGCCGACATTGCCCGGCTGAGCAGTAACCTGCGCAGCCATGTAAACACCATTCTCATATCGCCACGGCGCTGGGGCAAATCTTCGTTAGTAAAAAAAGTAGCGGCACAACTGCAAAACCGTAACACCAAAATAATACAGCTTGACCTGCTGAGCATCCGCAATGAAGAAGAGTTTTATAAACTGCTGGCGGCAGAAACCATCAAGGCAACATCTAATAAACTCACAGAATGGATAGCCACCGCAAAAGAATTCCTCAAACACATCACACCAAAAATTGCCGTGGGCACCGACCCGGTGAACGATTTTGAAATAAGTTTTGAATGGAAGGAACTGGAAAAACATTATAAAGAAATACTCAACCTGCCGCAGAAAATAGCAGAGAGAAAAAAATTGCACCTTATTGTTTGCGTGGATGAGTTCCAGAACTGCGCCTCTTTTAAAGAACCGCTGTTATTCCAGAAGCGATTGCGAACCGAATGGCAGCACCATCAAAATGTAACCTATTGCCTGTATGGTAGCAGGCAGCACATGATGGCGCAGTTGTTTGAAAAACAATCTATGCCTTTCTACAAATTTGGCGATGTGATGTACCTGCCCAAAATTGAAAGACGTGAATGGATTTTGTTTATACAGAAACAATTTACTGGCACAAATAAAAAAATAACAGAAGATTTTGCCAACAAAATTGCTGCGCTGGTACAGGACCATTCTTATTATGTGCAGCAGCTCTCCTACTTGATTTGGACTGCAACCACCAAAACAGTTACAAAAGAAATCATTCAGGCATCAGTAGAAAAACTGCTTGAGCAAAATGCAATACTTTATACCAGAGATACAGAAGAATTGACAAACCCGCAGCACAATTTTTTGAAAGCGGTAGCATCGGGTATACACAAAGGTTTAAGTTCAAAAGAGGTGGTGCAGGATTACAGGCTGGGTACTTCGGCCAATGTATTAAAAATAAAAAAAGCCTTACTGCAAAAAGAGCTGATAGATGATAGTGGCGCTGCCGTCTATTTTTTAGACCCTGTGTATGAACTATGGTATCAAAAAAATATACTTCATAAAGAAATAATAACTGATTAAGTAGTTAGAAATACAATTTTGTAAATACCGTGGAAGAAAACAAAAACAGTCCACCGCCTTCAGACGACAGTCCACAACAAGAAGAACAGTTGAACATTTCTTCAACTGATGAACCCATTACAGCATCTGAAACAAGTACGGATGCTGAACCACCTTCAACCCTCAACCCTTAAACCCTGATATGGAAGTCCATCACCACACCCACGCCGCACACGGAAAAAAAACATGGAAAGATTATTTCTGGGAATTTTTAATGTTATTCCTTGCTGTGTTCTGCGGATTTTTAGCAGAGTATCAGTTGGAGCATAAGATTGAGAAAGATAGAGAAATCCAATACATAGAAACTATGATTGCAGACATGAAAGATGATGCTAACAAAATTAAAAATAGTATCGCTTTTAGTACTACACAAGCAGCCGCTTTTGATAGCCTTCAAAAGACTATTTATAACTTCTCTTACACAGATAGTTGCATTAGACTTCTGTATTACTTTCAAAGAAAATATACATCGATAAGAAACACGGTTTCATTTAATAAAAGAACCATTTCACAATTAAAAAACGCTGGTGGATTAAGATTAATCCGAAACAAAGCAGCCTCTGATAGTATCGTCTATTATACCGAGATGGTTGAAAGAGCAGAAGTTCAAGAAGCATATTTTGCCAACTATCGTATGAGTAAAGTGCAAGACCTTAACTTACAGATTTTCGATAATATGTATATTCATAATTAGGGCTTGCTCAAAAACGCTAACTGCTTGTTATCTTTGATATTATACAACCAAAGCCAAGATCAGATGCAAG